>JBEKSH010000335.1:0-4524 GCA_049517235.1 Roseiarcus sp.
TGTCGGCCGCAACGTTTCGTCGCTGGCCAAATTGATCGCCGACGCGCCGCAACGCCTGGAGCGCCTGAATCGCCTGGTCGAGCGCTGGGAAGAGGCGGCGGAAGCGCGTGAAACGCCGTCTTTTGGTGAGTTCGAGGCGACCGGGCCGCGCGACGGGCGGCGTTCGGCCCTGTTGCCGACCGCGCTCTGGGCGATCGCGGCGCTGCTTGCGTGGATCGCTTTTCGCATGTGACGGCGTTGGCGCGCCCGCATGGTCTCCGGTGTTTGCCTTCGATGGTGACGAATCGATGACTGAAGCTTCTCTCTCCGCCTCCCGCATTCTCCTGGTCATCGGCGGGGGCGTCGCGGCCTATAAGGCGCTCGAACTTATTCGTCGGCTGCGCGAGCGCGGCGCCAGGGCGCGCGTGGTGATGACGCGCGCCGCCAAGCAGTTCATTACGCCGCTTTCGGCGGCGGCGCTCAGCGGCGACAGGGTTTACGACGATCTGTTCTCGCTGACCGACGAAGCCGAGATGGGCCATATCGAATTGTCACGCGAGGCGGATCTTGTCGTCGTCGCGCCGGCCACCGCCGACCTGCTGGCGCGCATGGCCAACGGCTTGGCTGATGACCTGGCGACGACGGCTTTGCTGGCGACCGACAAGAAGACGCTGGTCGCGCCGGCGATGAATTTGCGGATGTGGCTTCACCCCGCGACGCAGCGCAATGTCGGCGTGCTTCGCCAGGATGGGATTCTGTTCGTCGGCCCGGACGACGGGGAAATGGCTTGCGGCGAATATGGGCCGGGCCGAATGGCTGAGCCGACGGCGATCGTCGCGGCGATCGAGGCGGCGCTGGCCAGACCGACGAGCCTCGCCCTGCCGGCGGGGGTGGGGCGGATCGGCGGCGAAAAAGCGAGGGGTCCGCTCGCCGGACGGCATGTGCTGGTCACTTCCGGCCCGACCTACGAGCCGATCGATCCGGTGCGCTTCATCGGCAATCGCTCTTCCGGCCTGCAGGGCCATGCGATCGCGCGAGCGGCGGCTGACGCAGGCGCAAGGGTGACGCTTGTTAGCGGGCCGGTTTGCATCCCCGACCCCGCGGGCGTCGAGGCGGTTCATGTCGAGGACGCGCGCGCGATGCTCGCCGCCGTGCAGGCGGCCTTGCCGGCCGATATTTTCATCGCGGCGGCGGCGGTCGGCGATTGGCGAGTCGCGCATTTCGGCGCGCAAAAGATCAAGAAAGGCGCGGGTGGGCCGCCGGCCCTCGCGCTGGTCGAGAACCCCGACATTCTTGCGACGATCGGTCGCAAGTCGCCCGCCCGCCCGGCGTTGGTGGTCGGATTTGCCGCCGAAACCGAGCATCTCGTCGAGAACGCGCGCGATAAGCTGCGCCGCAAGCGCTGCGATCTTATTGTCGCCAACAACGTCGCGGAAGGCAGCGGAACATTCGGTGGGAGCGCCAACGCGGTTCACCTGGTGAGCGCGGCGGCGGTGGAATCCTGGCCGAAAATGAGCAAGCAAGAAGTGGCGGAGCGGTTGATCGAGCGGCTGGTTGCGATATTGAAGGGCAAGTCATGATCAGGGCGCTTATCAAACGGTTTCCGCACGCGCGGGGCTTGCAATTGCCCGCCTATCAAAGCGAAGATGCGGCCGGACTGGACCTTGTCGCCGCCCTGGAGGCCAATGCCGGCGTCGTCCTGGAGCCCGGCGGAAGAGCGCTAATCCCGACGGGTTTTGCGATTGAATTGCCCAAGGGCTACGAAGCGCAAGTCAGATCCCGCTCCGGGCTGGCTCTTAATTTTGGCGTCGCAGTCCTCAATAGTCCCGGAACCATCGACGCCGATTACCGAGGTGAAATCGGGGTCATATTGATAAATCTCGGAAGCCATCCATTTGAAATCAAACGTGGAGCGCGCATAGCGCAGCTTGTCGTCTCTCCGGTTGAGCGGATTGCGCTCGAGGAGAGCGGCGCATTGGAGGACAGCGCGCGCGGCTCGGGTGGATTTGGTTCGACCGGAGCCGGCGGCATGGAGGAGTGAAATGAATTTCTTGTCCAAGCGCAGTTTGCTTGGGATCGCCGCCGTGGCGGACGTCGCCCTCTACGCCCGTCCGTCGCCGGTCGCCGCCAAGGCGCTCGCCGCGCGGCATCACCTGCCGCCCCGCCATCTCGAAACGCTGCTGCAGGGCCTCGTTCAGGCCAATATCCTGAAGGGCGTGCGCGGACCGCGCGGCGGCTACGAACTGGCCCGAGAGCGGCGCAAGATCACGGTCGGCGAAATCGCGCGAACCGTCATGGCGATGAGCGCGGCCGACGCGGAGGAAAGCGGCGCATCGTCCAAGCTCGTCAAGAAGGTCATCGAACCCAGCGTGCGAAAGGCCGGCGAATCGTTTCTCGCCAATCTCGACGCCATCACCATCGAGGACCTGTGCGCCGCGGCCGTCGCCGCGCGAATCCTCGACGATGAGACGAGCGAGGGCGATTTTGCGATCTGAGCAAGTGCTTAGGCCGGTTCCATATAGACAGTCTGTGCATAGCTGATAGCATCGGCGCGATCAGCCGCCTGTTAAAGGCTCGGCGGCGCAACGGAGGATCGTTCATGGCCGACGCCGCTTCGAAAAGCGCCCAGATCGAAAGGCGCGCCCCGGGCAGAGGGCGGATCTACGATTCGATCACCCAGACGATCGGCGACACGCCGATCGTTCGTCTCGATCGAATCGCCAAGGAGAAGGGCGTTGGCGCGCATCTCCTGGCCAAGCTCGAATTCTTCAATCCGATCGGCAGCGTCAAGGACCGCATCGGCGTTTCGATGGTCGACGCCCTTGAAGCGCAAGGCAAGATTGCGCCCGGACGCGGCGTGCTGGTCGAACCGACCTCGGGCAACACCGGGATTGCGCTCGCCTTCGTCGCCGCCGCGCGCGGCTACAAATTGATCCTGGTGATGCCCGAATCGATGTCGATCGAACGGCGCAAGATGCTGGCGCTGCTGGGCGCCGAGCTCGTGCTGACGCCGGCGCCGCTCGGCATGAAAGGGGCGATCGCCAAGGCGCAGGAAATCGTCGCCGCGACGCCGGGCGCGGTGATTCCCCAGCAATTCGAGAACCCGGCCAATCCGGAGATCCATCGCCGCACCACCGCCGAGGAGATCTGGAACGACACGCACGGCGAGGTCGACGTGATCATTTCGGGCGTCGGCACGGGGGGAACGATCACCGGCGTCGGCGAAGTGCTGAAGCCGCGCCGGCCAGGCCTCAAGATGATCGCGGTGGAGCCGGAAGATTCGCCGGTGCTGTCGGGCGGTCCGCCCGGACCCCACAAGATTCAGGGCATCGGCGCCGGCTTTGTGCCGGCCATTCTCGACCGCGCGGTGATCGACGAGGTCGTCACGGTCGGCAATCAAACCTCCTTCGACACGGCGCGGCTGGTCGCCCGTCTCGAAGGAATCCCGGTCGGCATTTCATCGGGCGCGGCGGTCGCCGCCGCCATCGACGTCGGCCGTCGTCCGGAATTCGCCGGCAAGAACATCGTCATCATCATCCCCTCGTTCGCCGAGCGCTACCTCTCGACGGCGCTGTTCGAAGGGCTGTGAGAATCCTTTTGATCGTCCGGCGCGCTCAGGCGGTGCGAATGATCCCGCGCGTCAGGCTGGCGTCGGCGGGATAGAGGGGGATCAGGCAGGCCTGCAGGGCGTGGTAGATGTCCGGCTTGCCGACGAAATAGCCCTCGACGGGGCGAAGCGAATCATCGAGCTGCGGGCGCCAGCCGCCGGCGCGGCGATCGATGAAATGGCGCGCCGCAAAGCTCCAGATGCGCCTGTACCAGTCCTCGTACAGCGCGCCGCTGTCGTGCGCCGCGAGGAACGTCGCCGCGCCGATCCCTTCGCAGCACGGCCACCACAGCCGGTCGCGGATCAGCGGGCGCCCGCTCCAATCGAGCGTGTAGTAGAAGCCGCCGCGCCGCTCGTCCCAGCCGGCGCCGATCGCCTGCGCGAACAGCGCCTTCGCGGCGCCCGGCAGCCATTCGATCTTGCGCCCGCCCAGCTCCCACAGTTGCATCGCCAGGCGCGCCCATTCGAGCCAGTGGCCCGGCGTCGTCCCATACGGGCGAAACATGTCGGAGCCCTTGTATTCCCGGTCGATCGTCCAGTCGGCGCGGTAATGCTCGGGCACGCGCCAATTCTGCGATCCCGCCATGCGGCGCAGGATAAGATCGGCGATGCTCTCGGCCCTGGCGAGATAGACGCGCTCGCCGGTCGCCTCGAAAGCCGCCATCAGCGCCTCGGTCAGGTGCATGTTGGAATTCTGTCCGCGATAGGCCGAGATCGGCGACCAGTCGGCGGAAAATTCCTCGGCGCTCGCGCCGTGCGCCGGCTCCCAGAAACGCCGGTCGAGGACTTCGCTGATGTCGGCCAGCAGCCGATCGGCGAGTGGATGGCCGACGATCTTGGCGCTCGAGGCGGCGAGCAGCACGAAGGCGTGGCCATAGGCGAGCTTGTCGCTCTCGCGCGGGCCGTCGTCGTCGAACGACCAGAAATAGCCGCCGTTG
>JBEKSH010000336.1:0-4524 GCA_049517235.1 Roseiarcus sp.
CGGCCAACTCCATCAAGCGCGCCGCCTTGCGGTAGCCCTCCGGGCGCGCCATACCGAAATTGTGCCGCAGGCGGCTTGGGGTATCCTCGCCCTTTTCCTGGCCGATCACACAGACGGAGCGCCCGCGAAACCGCCCGAGGCCGCCGACGATCGCCTCGTCTTCGGAAAATTTCCGGTCGCCGGCCAGCGGGGTGAAATCCTTGACGAGCCCTTTGACGTAATCATGGAAATGCGGCCGCCCCTGGGTGCGGGCGACCTGGGTCTTCTGCCAAGGGGTCAGGGCCGCATAGAGGTCAGTCAAGGCCTTGGCGGATCTGGCCTCCAGCTTGCCAATTTCCTCAGCGATCGCGGGCGAATCCGCTTTTGCAGCCAATGCGCGCAATTCGTCGATCCTTGCGTCGATTTCGGCGATCGGCGTCTCAAAATCGAGATAGCTGCGCATTGGACCCCAGTTCGAACCGGACCCTTGAGAAGGCGCGCCTAAGTGGCGGCAAGCCGCGATGGTGTCAAGACGGCGGCCCTCGGCCGAGGGCGTCGCGGGTCGAACGGCTTGTCATTCGACGCCGACGATCCCCGATCACCGCCTGGCGTTCGGGGTCGTTGATTGAGGCCGGGAGATCGCCTCGCGCCAAACTTGCCGGGCAGGCCGAGCCTTGGCGGGCCCGGCGGCGCCTATTCATCCGCCAGCGGATGCAGATCGCGCACCATCGCCTTGGCCCGCTCGTCGAGCACATGCGTGTAAATCTGCGTTGTCGAAATGTCGGCGTGGCCGAGGAGTTCCTGGACCACCCTCAGGTCGGCGCCGTTCTGAAGGAGGTGGCTGGCGAAGGCGTGGCGCAGCGCATGCGGGCTGATGCGCGAGCCCGCTAGGCCGGCGGAGGCGGCCAGGGCTTTGAGTTCGCGCGCGAAGGCTTGACGCGTGAGGTGGCCGCTCTGGCTGTCGGCGGGAAACAGCCATGGGCTCTTGGCGGCGCCCGCGCGGCCCTCCAGGAAGGCGAGGTAGAGACGGATCGCCGCCTGCGCCGGTTCGGAAATTGGAACCAGTCGCTCCTTGGCGCCTTTGCCGCGCACGGCGATGAGGGGCTCGCGCGCGCGGGCGGCGGATTTCGGCAAACCGAGCAGTTCCGACACGCGCAAGCCGGAGGCGTAGAGCAATTCCACGAGGCAGGACAGGCGCGCCGCCTTCAAACGCTCGGCCGCCGGGCGCTCCCCCGCCTCAAGGCCCTCGCGCGCGACGGCCAGAAGCCTGTCGACTTCCGCTACGCTCAGCACTTTGGGGATCGGGCGGCTCCGGCGCGGTCCCTCGATCGCCATTGTCGGATCGTCCGCCCGCCGTCCCTCGAGATAAAGGTGCTTGTGAAATTGCCGCACCGACGAGAGCTGGCGCGCCAGGGAGGATGCCTTCAGACCTGCCGCGCCGCGATGGGCGAGAAACGCGCGCGCGTCGTCGCTCGAGGCCTCGAGCGCGTCGACGCCGCGTTGCGCCAGAAAGGCCGAATAATCCTCCAGATCGCGGCGATAGGCCTCAAGCGTGTTGCGGCTCGCCGCGCGTTCGGCGGCGATCGCTTCGAGGAAGGCTTCGACGAGACGTGGGCCGGGGTTCCGCGCGTTCATGCGTTCACTTGGGCGGCTTGGGGATCGGCACGGTCTGCGTGATTTCGCGCGGCTCGACCTGGACGTAAGCGACAAGCGCGATCATTCCGCCATAGACCAGCGCGGCGAGCACGCCGAGGACGAAGATGAAGCGGAACAGACTGGGCAAGCGAAGTCTCCAGATGGCTGTCACGGCGTTTGGCGGACCGCACCCTTCCCGAACCGCCCCTCGCCTCCTCAAGCGTCATCTTCAAACAATCCCTGCTGAATGGCCTCGCGCTCCGGCTCTTTCAAGCCGAGATGCCGAAAAGCGTGACTGGTGAGCAGGCGCCCGCGCGGCGTTCTCTGCACGAAGCCCTGCTGGATCAGATAGGGTTCGATGATTTCCTCGATCGCGTCGCGCGGCTCCGAGAGCGCGGCGGCGATCGTCTCCACCCCGACGGGGCCGCCGCCAAAGCCGACGGCGATCGCCTCAAGATAGCGCCGATCCATCTGATCGAGCCCGATCGGATCGACGTCGAGCAGGCGAAGCGCGCCGTCGGCGATCTGGCGCGTGACGCAGACGGCGCTCTCCACAACCGCGAAATCGCGCACCCGGCGCAGCAGGCGCCCGGCGATGCGCGGCGTCCCGCGCGCCCGCCGGGCGATCTCATTGGCGCCGTCCGGCGCCAGCTCAAGGCCGATCGCGCGCGCGCCGCGCCGCACGATGCTCTCCAGCTCCGGGACGGTGTAGAAATTCAGCCGCACCGGAATGCCGAAACGATCGCGCAATGGCGTGGTCAGCAAGCCCGCCCTGGTGGTGGCGCCGATCAGCGTGAACCGCGCCAGATCGATCTTGACCGAGCGCGCCGCCGGCCCCGCGCCGATGATGAGATCAAGCTGGAAATCCTCCATGGCCGGATAGAGAATTTCCTCGATCGCCGGATTGAGCCGATGGATTTCATCGATGAAAAGGACGTCGCGCGGCTCCAGATTGGTGAGTTGCGCGGCCAAATCCCCGGCCTTGGCGATCACCGGCCCGGAGGTTGCGCGGAAGTTGACGCCAAGCTCGCGCGCGACGATCTGCGCGAGCGTCGTCTTGCCAAGGCCGGGCGGCCCGACGAACAGCACGTGATCAAGCGCGTCGCCGCGCGTCTTGGCCGATTCGATGAATATTTTCAGGTTCTTGCGCACGGCCTCCTGACCCGTGAAATCGGCCAGGAGTTGCGGCCGCAAGGCGACGTCGTCCTCGACGCGCTTTTCGGCCGAGACGAGGCGGCGGGGAGGGGCCGTCACTGCGCAAGCTCTTTCAAGCCGCGTCGGATCAGCGCGGCCGTCTCGGCGCCGGCGCCGCGCGAAGCTAAGCCCCGGGCGACGGCCAGCGCCGCTTGCGGCCGCGCGTAGCCGAGATTGACGAGCGCGAGAACCGCGTCCTGCGCGCCCTGGCTGAGCGCGTCGTCGCGCGGCGCGCCCGCGATAGCGCCGCCGAGTTCGGCGGCGGCGGAAGGCGGCGCCTTGTCCTTCAGCTCCAGGACGATGCGCGCGGCGAGCTTGGGGCCGACCCCCTGCGCCCGCGCCACCATCGCCTTGTCCTGCAGCGCGATCGCGTTTGCCAATTCGGCGGACGACAGGACGCCCAGAATCGCCAGCGCGACCTTCGCGCCGACGCCTTGCACGCCCTGCAGCAGGCGAAACCAGTCGCGCTCGGCCTCCGCGAGGAAGCCGTAGAGCCGGATCGCGTCCTCGCGCACCTGCGTCTCGATATGCAAGGTCGCGGCTTGCCCGATAGCCGGCAGATTGCGCAGCGTGCGCGCCGAGGCGGCCACGACGTAGCCGACGCCATTGACGTCGAGGACGAGGGATTCCTCGCCCACCTCGTCGACCAGGCCCTTGAGCTTGCCGATCATGCCGCGCCCCTGGCCCGCGCGAGGCGATGTAGCGCGTGGGTGATCGCCACCGCCAGCGCGTCGGCGGCGTCGGGCGAGGCGATCTCGCAGTCGGGGAGCAGCCTCTTCACCATCATCGCGACCTGCTGCTTTTCGGCGTGGCCGACGCCGACGATGGTCTTCTTGATCACATTGGCGGCGTATTCGGCGACGGTGAGGCCGAGCAAGGCGGGTGCGGCGAGCGCGACGCCGCGCGCCTGACCCAGTTTCAGCGCCGATTGCGGGTCGCGATTGACGAATGTCTCCTCGACCGCCGCTTCATCGGGCCGTCTCTCCTCGATCAGCGCGGCGAGCCCGCGATGAATTTGCGCCAGCCGTTCGGCGAGCGAAAGGTCGGCGCGCGTCTTGATCGAACCGCAGGCGACATAGGCCAAGCGCGTCCCATCGACCTCGATCAGGCCCCAGCCGACATTGCGCAGCCCAGGATCGATGCCGATGATGCGAATCGTCCGCGCGTTCATGAAATGATCTCTACGACGAAGCGCGGCCGGCGCGCCAGCCCGCCCCGCCGTCAATCGGCTGTCACATCGCCGGTTGTAATTCGCCCCGAATGCAGGGAAAGTCCGCGCCTCGCGGTCAACTCACGGGGTCTTCGTTGGCGATGTCGGAAACAACCGCGGGCGACCTGCCGAAAAGCTCCCTGCCGGCGCTTGGCGTGGCGGCGCTCGGGATCGTGTTCGGCGACATCGGCACCAGCCCGCTCTATACGTTCAAGACCGTGCTCGACCTTACGGGCGCCAGGCCGGACGCCGCCGCGATCCTCGGTTCGGCGTCGCTGATTCTCTGGACCTTGTTCATCATCACATCCGTCAAATATGTCGGGTTCGCGATGCGCGTCGACAATGACGGCGAAGGCGGCATCCTGGCGTTGATGTCGCTGCTTGGCGTCAAGAGGCAGCATCGCCCGGCCATCGTCGCGGTCGGCCTGTTCGGCGCCGCCCTGATCTATGGCGACGGGGCGATCACGCCCGCCATATCGGTGCTCTCGGCGCTCGAAGGGTTCGAG
>JBEKSH010000337.1:0-4504 GCA_049517235.1 Roseiarcus sp.
CCGCCGCGTCCGACGCGCATCAGCAGCGATGTGCGGCGTGGCGTCCATGTATCGGCGATCATCGCTCGTTGCCCCTCAATTGATTGCCTTGGCTTTGCGGCGGCGGCGGTCCGACCAAGCGGTGATCGAGACCGCGATGAGGATAATAAGGCCGACGAACAACTGGCTCCAGTAGGAGGAAACGCCGACCAGCACGAGGCCGTTCTGCAGAATCGCGAGCATCGCGACGCCGAGGATCGTGCCGAACACGGTGCCGACGCCGCCAGTCAGGCTCGCCCCGCCGAGCACGACGGCGGCCAGGACGTCGAGTTCTTTGCCCACGAGCACTGTCGGCGTCACTGATTGGGCGAGTTGCGCCTGCACGAGCGAGGCGACGCCGGCAATGAGGCCGAGATAGCCATAAACGAGGCAATTGAGCCGGAAGACATGGAAACCGAGGCGCTGCGCGGCGTCCTTGTTGCCGCCCATGGCGTAGATCTGCCGCCCCAGATTGGTGCGATTGAGGAGAATCCACGTGCACAGAAACGCGATCGTCAGCACGAGAATCTGCAGATTCAGCGCATAGGGGACGCCGTTCGCGTCGTCATATTCGAACCACCACACGCCGTCGCGGAAATATTTCGGCAGCGAGGTGATGTATTTGCCGCCGCTGAAGAAGATCAGGAGGCCATAGAAGATGTTCAACGTCGCGATCGAGACGATGATTGAGGAAATGCGCAGCTTGGTGATGAAGACGGCGTTGATCAGCCCGCAGACAATGCCGACGGCGCCGGCGATGGCGAAAATTGCGATCCATCCCAGCCCATAGCTCATCGCAAGCGTCAATGTGATGTATTGCGCGACCGACGCGGTGGCGGTGAAGGAAATATCGATGCCGCCGGCGACGAGAACGACCAGCAGCCCCGCGGCCAGAATGCCGACGAAGGCGTTCGACGTCAGCAAATCGAACAGGTTTTGCAGGGTGAGAAAACTGTCTGTCGCCACCCCGAGACTAAGACAGAAAGCGACGACGACGGCGAACAGCCAGAACTCATGGCTGCGGCGGAAGCGACGGAGCGCCGGCAGGACGGATTGCTGATCAGCGGCGAGACTCATCGAGCGGCGCCATCGCGGCGCAGCGCGGCGCGCGTTCGCGACGACCCGGAGTCTTCTCTTCGCTCAAGCATTGACCGCATCTCGCAATTCGCTTTCGCTTGAGGCATGCGGGCGGCATGCGCCGACGAGCCGCCCTTGGCGCATGATCAGCACGCGATGGGCATGATAGAAGACTTCCGGAATTTCGTCGGAGATCAGCAGAACGGCGACGCCGTTCGCGGCGAGGCCTTTCACCACCTCGTAAATTCCGTCCTTGGCGGCGATGTCGACGCCCACCGTCGGGCTGTCAAGAATGAGCAGCCGCGGCTTGGTCGCCATCCATTTGGCCAGCACGACGCGTTGCTGATTGCCGCCCGAAAGCGTCTTGACGGGATGGTCCGGATTCGGCGCCTTGATCGCGAGGTCGTCAACCCAGCGCCGCGCGACGCTCTGACGCGTCGCCTCCTTGACGAGCCCGATAGCGTCGGCAAGCTTGTCGAGGATGGTGATGAGGATATTGGAGGCGATCGGCTGTTCCAGCACAAGACCAAGCGTCAGCCGATCCTCCGGGACATAGGCGATGCCCTCGTCGATCGCCTGACGGTTGGTCCTGAGCCCGAGCTTTTTGCCCGCGAGCCGGATTTCCCCTGACGCCGGCGGATTCATGCCGAACAGCGACAGCGCGAACTCGGTGCGGCCGGAGCCGAGCAGACCCGTCAAGCCGACGATTTCGCCGGCGTGGATGTCAAGGCTGATGTCCATGTAGTGGCCGGGGCGAGTCAGGTTCTTCACGGAGAGAACGGTTTCGTCGCGGGAGAAATCGGTCTCGCCGGTTTCATAGGCGAACGCCTTGCCCGTCATCAGCATGGCAAGCTTCTTGTCGTCCATCTCGCGCGCCTGGAAGTCGCCGACCTTGGCGCCGTCGCGCAGCACCGTCACCCGCTCGGCGACCTCCAACACTTCATCGAGGCGATGCGAGACGAAGAGGATGCAGATGCCCTTCTTCTTGAGGTCGACGACAAGGCGCAGCAGGGCGTCGACCTCGTGGCGGGTCAGCGAAGCCGTTGGCTCGTCCATGATCACCAGCTTGGCGTCGGCCGCCATGGCGCGGCAGATCGCGACGAGCTGGCGGCTGGCGATGGAGAGATCCTCCACCTTCGCGTAAGGATCGAGCGCGACGCCGATGCGCGCCATCGCCGCCTGGGCCGTCTCATGGATGACGCCCCATTTGACGAGACGCAGTGCGCCGAGATGGCGTCCGACCGCGATGTTTTCGGCGACGGTTAGGTTGGGGAACAGCGACAGGTCCTGGTAGATCACCTGAATGCCACAGGCGGTCGACTGGACGGGATCGAGATGCGCATATTCGCGCCTTTCGATGACGATGCGCCCGCCGGGCTCCGGCCGCAGCACGCCCGCAATGATCTTGATCAAGGTCGACTTGCCCGAACCATTCTCACCGACAAGGCAATGCACCTCGCCCGCATCGAGCGACATGTCGACGTCGCGCAGCGCGTGCACGCCACCATAGCGCTTGGAAATGGCATGCAAGTCGAGAAAATTCGCCAAGAAGATCAGCCCTTGCTGTCATTCAACAATCTCGGTGTCGACGGCAAGGCCCCGCCTTGAGCGCAGCGCAGCGAAAAGGGCTCTCGCTTGCCAAGCGCGCTTGGAACGATCCCCAATCGCGGCCACTCTTGGTCGTATCCTGGCGGCTCTCGACGGCGCCGCGGGCGGGAAAATCTCGCCCGCGGCGTTTCGCGCGGCGTTTACAGTCCTCCGGCGATCAGCCCGTCGATCGTCTCGGAATTGATCCGCATGATCTTGTCGACCTTGATCAACTTGCCGGGGACGTCGACTTGGGCCTTGCCAAGGCCGGGGATGTCGATGCCGTCCTTGATCTCTTTGCCGTCGAGCACGAGCCTGGCGACCGCGACCATCGCGTAGCCCGCGTCCGTCGGGTTCCAGAGGAAACCCTCGCGAATGACGCCGTCGGCGATCAGGTCCTTGGCCTGCGAGGGCAGAACCGTGCCCACGACCACGATCTTCTTGCCGAGGTGCTTTTCCTTTACCGCGTTGCCGGCGCCGATCGGACCATTGGAGCCGAAGCCAAGGATGCCCTTCAGGTTCGGATAGGCTTTGATCACGTCGAGCGTCGTCTTGTATGACGTGTCGATTTCGTCGGCGCCGGGGAAGCGATCGGCGACGAGCTTCATCTTGGGATAGTGTTCCTTTTGGTAGGCGATCGCCGCGTCGGCCCACTTGTTGTGCAGCGGCGTCGTCAGGGTGCCGACATAGACGACATAATCGCCTTCCTCGCCCATATCCTTGGCGAGCCGCTGCATCTGAACTTCGCCGAAGCGTACGGAATCGATCAGCTCGACGTTCCAGTCGCGCCCCTCTTGCTCTGGCCCCTCATGCGTGATGACCTTGATGCCGGCGGCTTGCGCGCGTTTGAGCACAGGCTCGCAGACCTTCACGTCAAGCGGCACCAGGCCGATCACGTTGACCTTCTTGGCGATGAGGTCTTCCAGCAGCTTCACCTGCTGCGCGGGATCGACATTGGCCGGACCGACCATTGTCGCGTCGATGCCAAAATCCGTGGCGCCCTTTTTGATGCCCTTCTCCACCGCGTTGAACCAGGGAATGCCGGCGATCTTGACGACCACCACCATCGTCGGCTCGGCCGCCCATGCGACCGTCGCGGTTGCGCTGGCGACGCCCGCCAGGGCGACGCTGCCCAACAGCTTCAAAGTCTCACGTCTGTTCATTCGTTTCCTCCTCGGTTTTTGCTCTTTAGCGGCAATATTTCATGCTTTTGCGCCTCGGAGATTGCTCCACCCGGTGACGCTTGACAAGAGGGTCGCGGCGCCGGCGCAAGTCTCCAATCCCGATCGGGCGCCTCGCGACCCACAGTCGCTCCGGCGTTAAGGATCGCCGCCTTCACGCCGCGCTCGGCCGCTCTCCCTCGACCGCCTCCTCCAGCGCCGAGGCGCAGGCCACCGCGTTGCGTCGCTGGTGCTTGGCGTGATAGAGCGCGCGGCGGGGCTTTGTCGCGTTGTCGAACGAAAAGCGTGATGAGCTTGCAGCTCTTGCAATTTCAAACGGCCGCGACCGCCGGGCGCCACCTGCTCAACGCCGCGTCGCGCAAAGTGCGATGCGTTTGGGCTGACGTGAGGCGGCTTTGGACATTGAAGGTGTTGCAGACGGCGGCGCGGGTTGAGAGAAATTTCTGGGCTGAGCCAGGGCTCTTTAGGCGTGGCGTCTTGCGCTCCCTTCGCCGGGTTGGTTGGTGCGAATTCTCGGCTCGATTGTTCTGTGTGCCTTGGCAAGGCGCATCGTTCTCCCCGGTGGAAATCCGGGCCGGCAAACTCTCGCTCCAGCCGGAAGCGATCGGAGCGGATCAGGAGGCGACGAATGATCTGAAGCA
>JBEKSH010000338.1:0-4503 GCA_049517235.1 Roseiarcus sp.
ACGACTATCTCTCGCGCCAGACCGGACAGCGAGACGACATGCGCCCGGCCGTTCTTTGAGCGCGAGGCCGGAATGGTCCAGGCAGCGCCGTCGGGATCGTCAAGCCGATCAAACTCTTTGAACTCGGCGCCGGCAAGCTCAGTCACGCGGGTGCCCGTCAGCAAAACGAGCCGCAGCGCCTGGCCGATGCGCACCGAATTTGGGGCTTCCCCAATCCGACGCCAGAACAGCCGAATTTCGTCATCGGCCAGGACGCGCGTCCCCTTCACTTCCTTGGCGCGCCTTTTGAGCCTCGCGCACGGATTGGCCGCGACAAGATCGGCGTCGACGGCGAAGCTGAAAACCTTCGATATCAGCGCATGCACGCGGTTTGCCTGAGTCGGCTTGCCGTCCGCGACTATGCGTTCGCAAAGCGCGATCACGTCGCCGCGCCCAATGCTATCGAACGGGCGAGCGCCCCAATGCGGCAGCACATGAAGCCTGAGGGCTCTGTCGTCCGCCTCGGCCGTCCGCTTGTGCCGGCGGGCATGTTCGGCCATGTAGCGGCTGGCAAGAGCCTTGAAGGTGTGCTGGGCCGCTTCCTTGCGATCCTTGCGCTTCCTTTCGATCGGGTTGACGCCGCCGGCTATCTCGCGTCTCAACTCCAAGCCACGCTGGCGCGCCCGCTCCAAAGTGACATCGGGATAGTTGCCGATCGTCGCGCGGGTCACTTTCCTTGATCGCGGGTCGCGGAATCGCAGCGACCAAGTTTTGACGCGGTTCGGCGTGACGCGGATCGTCAACCCGCTGCATCGCAGATCGGCGACCTCGACCCGGCCGGCAGGCGGCGCTTCAATCGATCGAATGAAGGTGTCGGTAAGCAGCTTCCTCATGGGCGCGGCTCCTTGGGGGCAATCTCGGGGGCACACCGGGGGCACAGAATACCGCGACTTGCGGCGAGCGCCGACGAACGACGCCGGACGTGATAGCCTTATAAATCAACGGTTACAGAGCCGCAATACAATTCGCTGTTGTTCGCCAAAATTCGCAGTTACGTGACTGTTACTCGAATGGTCGCAGGTTCGAGTCCTGCTCGGGGAGCCAGCGATTTCAAACGGGTAGCTGGAAAGCCGAAAGCGAACATCGAGCATCGCAGCTAGGCCGGAACCGTTTTGGGCGACAATCGCCAGCTTCAGCGCCCGTGATCATGCGATTTCGAACGCCGCCGTCGCCTTGGCGAATGCCGGCGCCCGTCGGCGGCGACGAGGTTGCCGAACACACGCCAAGCCGGGCGACTTGAACTCGCCACGTTTTGGGGGTCTAATTTGCCAGTCACGCAGGGGTGTTCCTCATGACACGCAGATTTCTCAATTGCGGTGGTTTGGTCGCGCTGCTGTTGCCGTTAGCGGCTTGCGTGCAGGAGCCGTCCAATCCGGCGCAAGCGCAGTGGCTTTCGACCTTCCGGGTGTGTCAGCCGGGCTTCCAGGCCGAGTCTTCGCCAATTGGCGTGAGCGGGTATCGGTGCATTCCGAATCACCAATGATTCAGGCGCGCCAAAACAGACGACCCGGCGCCGCCGTCTATGGCGTTGCGGGTTCGCGCCAGGGCAGCGCGACCCGCCGCTCGGGCCGGCGCGGCGCGCGCATTTGGCGTGATTCGAACCCTTATCCGCGTTGCCGTCTTGCAAGAATGGGAGTTGACTGTCCTTGAGCGCGCCGCGCCGGGGTCAACCGGCGCTGCGGCGGAAAACCACCACCCCGCGTTGCGGCAGGAGACGCCATGGCGACCTACATCACGCTTGCAACTTTTTCCGACCAGGGGCTTCGCAACGTCAAGGACACCGTCAAGCGGGCGGACGACTTCAAGAAGGCGGCGCAGCAAGCCGGCGTGACGGTCAAGGAATTCCTTTGGACGCAAGGCCATTACGACCTCATGGTGATCGTGGATGCGCCGGACGAGGCGTCCTACAGCGCGCTGCTGTTGAGCGTCGCCCGGATGGGCAACGTCCGCCTGCAGTCGTTGCGCGCCTTCACGGCGGCAGAGATGGAAGGAATTCTCGACAAAGTGATCTAGTTCGGCGACCGCGGCCTCGCTCCCTCAGAGGGAACGCCGCCGTCGCCGGTTCGAGAAATCCTAAACCTCCAATCGCGACTTGGGCGGGCGCAGGCTCCGCCGCCCCCATCCGCGACATTGCGCGTTGGCGTTGTCCAATCGGCAACCATGACTCGCGGATGAATCGCGCGCGGTAATAAACCCTCAATGGACGCGGACGATAAATTGGCGGGTTCCTGGCCACGGGGCGCCGGAACGCAAGTTTCAGGAGCAAACTGCCGTGATCCTCGGCGCCGCGCCAATCTTTGAGGTCAAGCTCCAGGAACGTCGTCGCTTCGAACGCTTCGAACTGGCGCTCCCCGGCCGCTGCATGCTCTATGACCGCCTTGAATATCCCTGCTGGACGATCGACGTCTCGCCGGCCGGCGTCGGCATCATCGGGCTCCACAAGGGGGATATCGGCGAGCGCATCGTCGCCTACATCAGCCAGATCGGCCGGATCGAGGGCATGATCGCGCGCCGCCTCGCCAAAGGCTTCGCGCTCGAGATCCAGGCGCCGGCTCTCAAGCGCGAGAAGCTCGCCCAGCGGATCGCTTGGCTCGTCAAGCGCGAGACGATCGGCGCGCCGGACGAACGCCGGCATGAACGCATCTCCCCGGAGAACCAGCAAACGAAGCTCAGGACGCCGGACGGGCGCGAATATCTCGCCGAGCTGATCGACGTCTCGGTCCCCGGCGCCGCGCTCAACGTCGACGCCGCGCCGCCGATCGGCTCGCCGGTGACCATCGGCCGGACATCGGCCCGCGTCGTGCGGCATTTCCCAGGCGGCATCGCCGTTTCGTTCAACGACCAGCTTCCCGTGCAAGTCGTTGAAGAGGACGCCAAACTCTAGCCCCGCCACGCAAAGCCCTCGCCGCTGCGCGAGCAAGGGCGCGGAGCCGCGGAGCCAAGCGCAAGCTACGGAGTCTTGTGCGAAGGGGCGCGCGGCTGGAGGCGCCGCTCCTCGGCGATCTCTTGCAAGGCCGCCGCATATCGGGTCAACGCGTCGGCGACGCATAGAAACGGCGTGCGGTCGTCACACGCCTTGATCGCCGCTTGCGCTTCGCGCGACGCCGACTCGACCGTCGGCCTCGGCCGCCCCGCATCGCCGGCGACGCCGCCAAAAATAACCGGCGCGCTGGTCCGTCCCGTCGACGGCTGCGCCAACGCTGAAGGCGCGCAGGCTCCCGCGAGCTGCATCGCCAGCGCGAAGAGAACAAGGGAGCCGAGCGAGCGCCGGCGCGCAAAGCGTTTCAAGCGATCGTCCTTTGCGCCGAATGGCCCCGGCGCGTTCAGGATGACATCATCGTCTTTTACGGTCTAACGAAGCGTAAACTGCCGACGCCACGACCCGATTCGCGGACGGACCGCCGCCACGCTCAGTCTCCCCTTCGCGACGCGCTCCGGCTAATCAACGCGAAATACACACTGTAGGGCAAATGGTTCGCCGCCTTGGCGAGCCAGGCGAGCCTGCGCGGAAAGGCGATTTCGAATCCGGCGCGCTCGAAGCCGTCGCAGATGCGCCGGCAGGCGTCGTCGCATTCGATGATCCCGGGCGTCGGAAACTTGAGCCCCGCCAACATTGGCGTGCGCACGAAGCCGGGATTGACGATTTGAATCGTTACGCCGGCCCCGTCGCCCGAAAATTTCGCACTGGCGGCCAGATTGATGATCGCCGCCTTGCTCGGTCCATAGGCGCCCCGGCCCGGCAGGCCGCCATAACCGGTCAGCGACCCGGTGATCGCGATCTGGCCCCTGCCTCTTTTGGTCATCGCATTCATCAGCGGATTGAGGCCGTTGACGACGCCAAAGACGTTGAGTTCGAAGGTCTGGCGAAAGGCCGCGCCGCCCAAATCGCCTGGCGCGTCCCGAAGCGAGCAGCCGGCGTTGAGAAACCCCAGCGCGATCGGGCCGCGCGCCTCGATCTCGGCGACGGTTCTGGCGGTCGCCTCGCGATCGGTCACATCCACGGGCGCCGGCTCGATGCGCCCGGCAAGGCCGGCGGCCTCGCCCGCCAGAGCCTGCAATTCGGCGATGCGGCGCGCGCTCGCGGCGACAACATAGCCGCGTCGGGCGAGTTCCAGCGCGACCCCGCGCCCGATGCCGGAACTGGCGCCCGTCACCCAGGCGATTCCATCGCGCGGATTGGCTCTGTAAGTCATAGAGATCCTCTCAAGGCGCCCTGGGACCGCGAGCGTCCCGCTCGCCGCCGCGGCACTGTCCTCCATGGGAGGCCTTTCACGCAATATCACGCGAGAAGGGCGAGCGGGACGCCCGCGGTCCCATTCCAAGCCGCGCGGCTTGACGAGGGCGGCGCAGCATCGGAAAGATGCTCTCAGCCGCCGTCCGCACCCCCTGAGCCCCATGCCCGCGATCACTCTGATCGACAATTACGATAGTTTCACTTTCAACCTCGCCCATTATTTGGGCGCG
>JBEKSH010000339.1:0-4502 GCA_049517235.1 Roseiarcus sp.
ACGACGACCTTCACCCAGATCGGGATGAATTTCGTCGACACGTCGAGCTGTTTGGAATAGGCGCTCAGCGCGGCGTCTTCCTCCGGCTTCAGGCCATTCTCCTTGTCCTTGGCCAGGTTGCGTATGGCCTCAGAGGCGAGATACATGTCGTTGCGCGTATTGCTGACCTTCTCGAACGGGACTTTGGCGAGCGAACCATAGTCGGAAACCTGTTTCGCGATGTCCTTCACGAAAACCGCCAGCGCCGGATAGGTGCCTTCCTCGATCTTGTGGGCATGGACGTAGGCGGTCACGACCGGGCGCGGATCGCCGAGAATCTGGAAGCCGGCGCCTTGGGCCTCGATGATTTTCGAGGCCGCGTTGGAGGCTTGCGCGAAATCGGCTATGTGGCTCTCCGGCAAGGCGCGGTTGAGCGCATAGGCCGTCGGCGCCACGCCGACGAGGATGAGCATGATCAAGCCCATGCCCTTCTGCCCGTCATTGGAGCCGTGAAAGAACGAGACGCCCGTGCAGGTGAACACCAGCAGCCCGCGAATCCACCACGGCGGCGGCGCGGCCGATTTCGGCGCGGTGTAGAGCTCCGGCGTGCGGATCAAAAACTTCATGATCAGCAGCAGGAGCGCCGAAAGGATGAAGCCGAACACCGGCGAAAACAGCAGCGCGTTGCCGACGTTGACCACCTGGCTCCATTGGACGCCCGACGTGCCGTCCTGACCGCGCATGAGGGCGTTGGCGACGCCGACGCCGATGATCGAGCCGACCATCGTATGCGAACTGGAGGCAGGCAGGCCGAGCCACCATGTTCCGAGATTCCAGATAATGGCGGCGATGAGCAGGGCGAACACCATCGCAAAGCCGGCGCTCGATCCGACACCGAGGATCAGTTCGACGGGAAGCAGCGAGAGAATGCCGAACGCGACGGCGCCGCTGGAGGTCAGTACGCCAAGGAAATTCCAGGCGCCCGACCAGATGACCGCGACTTGCGGCTGGAGCGAATGGGTGTAGATGACGGTCGCCACCGCGTTGGCCGTGTCGTGAAAGCCGTTGACGAATTCGAAGCCCAGCGCGATCAGCATCGCGACGCCGAGCAGAATGAACGGCAGGACCGCGGTGGGCGCGGGCGCGCCGGAGCCCGCGATGTCGGCGTATATGCTGTAGGCCATGAACAGCAGACCGCCCGCCAGCACCGCGAGGAAAGCCAGCACCCCTCTTATGTCCATCGGCTTGTCGAATTTTACGTGCGTGGTCGCCGGGGGCGCGGCGGCGGCGGCGGTGATGGCGGACATCGGGACGGCTCCTGTCGTCGAAACGCGGCGCATCTAAAGCGACCCGACATGACGAGTGTGTGACAGTCCTGCGCACCGCCTGTCATAATGAAGAATGCTGGAATCGGCCGCACGGCGGTCGGCGCGAATGACGCGCTGCGAGATCAAAGCGCGGACCCTCGGCCGCGCCGCGATTCAAGGCTCCGCCGTTCGGATGCGAGCCGACGAGCACGTCTCGCACATTGGCGGAAGATGGGTCGGCCCGATTATTTCGTCGGGGACGCCTACTTCGGCTGTGCGACGACGCGCAGATAGGGCTTGGGCGTCTTCCAGCCTTGCGGGAAGCGCTTTTCCGCCTCTTCGTTGGAAACCGAACCGGCGATGATGACGTCGTCGCCGTTCTTCCAATTGGCCGGCGTCGCAACCTTGTGCTTCGCCGTCAGCTGCAGGCTGTCGATGACGCGCAAGACTTCATCGAAATTGCGGCCGGTGGTCATGGGATAGGCGAGTTGCAGCTTCACGCTCTTGTCGGGGGCGATGACGAACACCGTGCGCACAGTCTGGTTGTCGGCCGCGGTGCGCCCCTCCGACCCGCCGGGGGTGCTGGCCGGCAGCATGCCATACGCCTTGGCGATCGACAGATCGGTGTCGCCGATCATCGGAAAATTCGGAGCGGTCCCCTGCGTCTCCTCGATGTCCTTGGACCATTTGGCGTGGGAGTCGACGGGATCGACGGAAAGGCCGATGATCTTGGTCCCCCGCTTGTCGAATTCCGCCTTCAGCTTGGCCATCGCGCCGAGTTCGGTGGTGCAGACCGGGGTGAAGTCCTTGGGATGGGAGAACAGCACCGCCCAGGAATTGCCGATCCATTCGTGGAAATGAATCGGTCCTTCGGTCGTCTGCGCGGTAAAATCAGGGGCGATTTGTCCAATCTGCAACATTGCCGGCTCCTGTGGGGCGAGGACCGCTGAGGCCCGCAGCCCATCCGCGCCGCAAGAACGCGGCGCTCGCTTCGATGGTCGATCGGCTTAATCCTACGCGAGGCGTTCGCCCGGATCAATATATCAAAAATATGGATTTGATCAGCATCGGTGCCGGACTGGCGTCTGCGGCGGATTCCTGCTCTTGTCGCGCGACGGTCCAACCGCCGCGAAAGCGCGGAGCAGATTCGCCCGATCGCCCTGGAAACCACGCCGGCGCTTGATTTTGACGCGCGAAGCGGCGACATGAAGTCCTGACAATCGCCGAGCTCGCGGCCCACGAGGAGACTGAAATGGAGAATCTGATCGCGCGCGTCGCCACCGCCGCCAGCGTCCCGCCCGACACCGCGCGCGAAGCGGTCAGCCTGGTCGTCGATTTCATCAAGCGGGAGGCGCCGGCGGACGCCGTCGACAGGCTCATGGCCCAGGCGCCGGCGCTGAACGCCATTGTCGCCTCCGGACAAACGACCAGCGGGGAGGGCATGGGCCGCGTCGTCAAGGGCCTGATGGGCGTCGCCTCCGGCGCGATGGGCGGGGGCGGCATCATGGCGCTCGGCGCCGGGCTTATGGGGCTGGGCCTGGACATGGGGCAGATGCAAACGGTCGGCAAGGAAGTGTTCGCCTATGCGCGCGAAATCGCCGGCGACGAGGTCGTCGGCGAAATATCGGCCGCCATCCCAGGCCTGTCGCAGTACATCTGATCTTCGTCGGGACGGACATGACGGATCTGGAGAGCAATTTCGCGCCCATCGGCGAGCGGCAGTGGCTGAAACTCGTCGAAGGCGCGCTCAAAGGCGGCGCCTTTGAGAAACTCGTCTCGCGCAGCGACGATTCGTTCGCCATCCAACCCCTCTACGCCCGCCGCGCGGGCCCGCGCGTCGCGCGCGCAAGCGGTCCCTGGCGCGTGCTCGCGCGCGTCGATCACCCCGACGCCGCCCTCGCCAACAGCCAGGCGCTTGACGATCTGGGCAATGGCGCCGATGGGCTGCAAGTGGTTTTCGCCGGCGCCGGCGGCGCCTATGGTTACGGCCTCGCCAGCGCGGACGCCGCCTCGCTCGACGTATTGTTCGCGGGCGTCCGCCTCGATGCGGGCGTGACCCTCGAACTCGATCTGGGTCCGTCGGCCGAAGAACAAGCGCGCGAGGTCGCCGCACTCGCCGAGCGCAGCGGCGCCGATCTCGGCCGCCTCGATCTGTCGTTCGGCCTCGATCCGCTCGGCGCCTTGGCGCGCAGCGGGCGGGCGCGCGAAGATTGGCCGACGACGGCGCAGCGACTCGGCCGTCTCGTCGCCGCGCTCAAGGGCCGCGGTTTTGCGGGCCCGTTCGTCGCGGCCGACGCGCGCTGCGTTCATGCGGCGGGCGGCACGCCGGCGCAAGAGCTCAGCTTCGCCCTGTCGGCGGCGCTCGACTATCTGCGCGCGCTCGAAGACGCCGGCCTCGATCGAGAGGCCGCGCGCGGCGCGATCGCGTTTCGCCTCGCGGCGGATTCCGACGAATTCTTGAGCCTGGCCAAGTTCCGCGCGCTGCGCTTGCTGTGGGCGCGCGTCGGCGAGGTCTGCGGGGCGTCGGGGCGCCCGGCCCGCATCCACGGCGAGACCGCCTGGCGGATGATCAGCGCGCGCGACCCGTGGGTGAATGTGCTGCGCGGCGCGATGGCCGCTTTCAGCGCCGGTTTGGGCGGCGCCGACAGCGTCAGCGTCCTGCCTTTCACGCAGGGTCTCGGCTTGCCCGATCCCTTCGCGCGGCGGCTGGCGCGCAACGCGCAGTTGATCTTGCTGGAGGAATCGCATCTCGGCTTCGTCGCCGAGCGCTTCGACGCCTCCCGCCTCGAACAAGCTCTTGGCGAAGGTCGCGCGCGCGCTGAAGGCGGCGACGGGTCCAAGATTGGCGAGAAAGACGCCGGGCCGCGCGCCGTCGCGCGCCAGAGCCGCGTCGGAAGCGTCGCGCAACGCCTCGTAGGGTTCGGCGAGCCGATGGGGCGGCAACGGCGCGGCGCGCAATTCGCCATAGTAGCGGAAAGCCGGCGCGGCGGCTTCGAGCGTCTCAACCCTGGCCTCGGCGAGATCGGGAAAATCGCTGACGCCGGTCAGCGGCGTCTTGCGGCGCGCGACATCGCGCTCGCGCGCCTCACGCGCCTTGGCGACCGCCTGCTGGAAGTCGCCGCGCTCCAGCGCCGCGCAAAGGCCGCCCTGCGCCTCAAGGCCCTGGAAAAAGCCCCAGGCCGTTGCGCACAGCGCCTGCGTCAGCGCCTCGAAGGC
>JBEKSH010000340.1:0-4499 GCA_049517235.1 Roseiarcus sp.
CAGAGGGCCGAGCAATCCCATCTCCCGCTTCGCGGGAGAAGGTGGCCTTCGCGTAAGCGAAGGTCGGATGAGGGCCCCGAAGCCTGGAGATTCCAAAGAAGACGGACCGTGCGCCGAAACGCCCTCATCCGTCATGCTTCGCATGCCACCTTCTCCCGCTTCGCGGGCGAAGGAGCTACGCCGTAATCCGGTCGTCCGCCGCGCTCGGCTCGCGCAGCACATAGCCGCGGCCCCAGACGGTCTCGATGTAGTTGCGCCCGTGCGAGGCCATCGCCAGTTTCTTGCGCAGCTTGCAGATGAACACGTCGATGATCTTCAGCTCGGGCTCGTCCATGCCGCCATAGAGGTGGTTCAGGAACATTTCCTTGGTCAGCGTCGTGCCCTTGCGCAGCGAAAGCAGCTCGAGCATCTGATATTCCTTGCCGGTCAGATGCACGCGCGCGCCGTCGACTTCGACGGTCTTCTGGTCGAGATTGACCAGCAGGTCGCCGGTGACGATCACCGACTGGGCATGGCCCTTCGAACGGCGCACGATCGCATGGATGCGCGCGACCAGTTCGTCCTTGTGGAACGGCTTGGTCAGATAGTCGTCGGCGCCATGGCCGAGCCCTTTGACCTTGTCTTCGATGCCCGCCATGCCGGACAGGATCAGAATTGGCGTCTTGACCTTGGTCACGCGCAGAGTGCGCAACACCTCGTAGCCGGACATGTCGGGCAGATTGAGGTCCAGCAGGATGATGTCGTAATCGTAGAGCTTGCCGAGGTCTATGCCCTCCTCGCCGAGGTCGGTCACATAGACATTGAAATTCTCGGATTTGAGCATCAGTTCGATGCTCTGGGCCGTGGCGCTGTCGTCTTCGATCAATAATACGCGCATGTCAGGTCCCCAGCCTTGTCCATCGGTTCGAGACCGCGGTTAAGTTCGCCCATTTCGCGCCGCGACGAAGCCGGCGCGCGACCGAAGGCGAAATCGGCCGATTCGAGACGCAACCGTGCAAGCGAATGGTTAACAAACCTTGATTCATCCTCGCAAGCCCAATCACAGAGAATCGCGGCAAAACACTCAATTATTTGAGTTCATTATGCTAATTGCGACACTTACGGCTCAAGTATCACATTAATTTGTATTCGTAAGCGATTCCCAGGACTCACTCTTGCGCCTTCCATCGAGGCCGCCCGATGCGATCCCATGGCTCGCTTCGCAGGGAGTGTTAACGATCCGGGTAAACGAACCGCTAACGCGAGGAGAGAGAATCGGCGTTTTCGCTACCTTAACGGCAATTTCATGCGGAATTTGCGCCGCGGACCCGGCCGCGTAAGAAACGAGCAACTTTCATGCGGCATCTTGCGCTGGTCTCGCGGTGAAGGATTTGGGGCCCGGACCCCTGGCCTCTGGGCATGTTTGTTTGCGTTGCGGAGCACCACCCATGAAGTCGCGGGACACGCTAATTCGATTGAAGCGCTTTCAGGTCGAGGAGAAGCGCCGCCGGGTGCGGCAGATCGAGATGATGATGGCCGAGTTCTCGCGGATGACGCTCGACCTCGATCGCGAGATCGCCGTCGAGGAGAAGCGGGCGGGCATCAGCGACCCCAGCCATTTCGCCTACCCGACTTATGCGCGGGCGGCGATGACGCGCCGCGAAAACCTCAAGAGTTCGATCGCCGACCTTGCCGGCCAGGTCGAGGAGGCGAAGGCGGCGCAGGAGGAAGCGCAGGCCGAACTGCAGAAATTCGAGACGCTGGACGGGCGCGAGAAGGCCGCCGAGCGCGGCGTCGAGATGAGCGCGCGGGCCTGACGCCGGCCGCGGTCTTCAGCCCCGCCGTTGGAGAATGACGACGCGGTTGGTGTTGGTGCCCTTGGAATTGTTGTCGACGCCCCAGCAATTGGCCGTCTTGGTGAATTCCTGAACGTTGACCAGCACGCAGACGGCCGCCCACGGCAAGTCCGCGACCGCGCGCAAAACCCACTTTTCAAGCTCGATCGTTCCCGACCGCACCTCGCCGACTTCAAACGCTACGTGGCCGCCTATGCGGACGGCACGAGTCAGTTCCATAAAAACCTCGCGAACGAACAGCATCCAGTCTTCTGGATTGCGATGCATGGCGATCGGGATCGTGGCCGCATCTTGCCCGATGAACCAGCAGCGCAGCCAATTGTCCGCAGCGTATTGCACGACGTCGAGGAAAGGCGGCGATGTCACCACGAGATCGATCGAGCCGTCGGCGATTTCGGGCGTTGAAGCTGCGTCGCCCGTCAGTATGAGGTGCTCATAGACACTTGTCGTCGTTCCCTGCGACAGCAGCGAACGGGACTTTCTCAGAATGATGCTAGGCGCGTCGCGCTTGGGTGGAACTTGGTTTCTCTTGATGTTGATCTTACGCTGGGCCTCAGCCGAAACCGCCTGATTGGGCGGCAGTGTATAGACCGAAAAGAATCCAGGAGAATGGCCGGTCAGTCGATTGACTGCGACCATGCGAATCCATTCGTCGGCGGAGTCGAGCCGCCCTGAGCTCTCGCGCTCCAGAAGGTAGCTGCGTAGAGCCCGAATCTGCTCCAGCGTCGCGGGGTGAAAGAACGCGAGCAAGTCGGCGCTCGCTTCGCCGCCACAGGCCCAGTCGATCTCATTCAGGCGCGCCTCGACGGCCTGAAGCCGCGGCGGCGCGAGGCGGGGCTTGGCCAGCACCTTGCTCAAGGGATTCGCGTCGGCGCCGAAGGCCCTTCGCCCCATCAGGGCCGCCTGAACCGGCGTCGTGCCGCGCCCCATGAACGGGTCGTAGACGCAATCGCCCTCACGGGTCAGCCGCGCGATGAAAAATTCCGGCAACTGCGGCTTGAAACAGGCGCGATAGGAGACCTCGTGCAACCGATGCGCCTGGCGCTGCCGCGCGGTCCAGAATTCGTTGAAAAGGAAATCTACGCCGTCGCGGCGCTCGACCGCCGTCCGCGCGCCGTTGAACGTAAAGGACCGCAGCTCGTCGACCAACGACGACGCGCCAGATACTCCTGGCGCAAACAAATCGAGTTGGCGCGCCAACATCACGTCCTCCGCGAAATTCAAGAGCAACGCCACCCAGAGTGAAGGGGCACCCGCTTCGCCCGAATCAGGCACGACAACAGCATAGCTGAACCTCGCGCTGTCGTACGTTGAGCGCTTCACAGCGCCTTACAACCGCACATATCTTGGCCGCGTTCGCGGCGCACACGCAACCCGCGCCTGCTCGATCGACAGGAATTTCTTTTTTCCCGGCGGGAATAAACCACGCCTCGCCCGAGTCCCCTCTTCGACCGGCGCGTCGCCGAGCGAGGAGAATCGAAATGGCGCACGAAGAGAATAAAGGCGTCGACCGCCGTCAGGCGCTCGAATGCATGATCTGGGCGGGGACCGGCGTGTTATGGACGCTCGCCGGCGGCGTGCCGAAATCCAGCCTGTTGGGATCGGCGCAGGCGGCGGAGGCCGGTTTCAGTTTCCTGCAGATTTCTGACAGCCATGTCGGCTTCGACAAGCCGGCCAATCCCGACGCGCTCGGCACGCTGCGGGAAGCGGTCGGCAAGGTTGTCGCGATGCCGGCCAAGCCCGCGTTCATGATCCATACCGGCGACATCACGCATTTGTCGAAGCCCAAACAGTTTGACGACGCGGATCGGGTCATCGGCGAGGCCCGGCTCGACGTCCATTACCTGCCGGGCCAACACGACGTCATCGACGAGACGCAGGGCAAGGCCTATCTCGAACGCTACGGCAAGAACGCCACGGGCGCAGGCTGGTATTCGTTCGATCAGGGCGCCTGTTCGCGGCGGTGTCCGACCTGCCGCCCGGCGAACTCGACGCCTTCGGCGCCGCGTTTCGCCGCGCCGCCGCCGCCGAGCGCGAAGAAGCGCCGAAGCCTTGACGCGATGACAGCGAGGCCGGCATCCCGCCCGCCAGAAATCCCGTTCCTTAGTGCGCCGGCGAGGCGAGCCTGCCGATCAGCTCCGCCATGACCTCCGCCGCGCGGTCATTGTCGATCTGACAGGTGCCCGCCGCCGCGTGTCCGCCGCCGCCGTAGCCAAGGCACAGCTCGCCGACATCGATCGGCGAGCTTCGGTCGACGATCGACTTGCCGATCGCGAAGACGGTGTTTTGCCGCCGGAGGCCCCACAGCACATGCATGGACACCCGGCACGCCGGAAACAGCGCGTAGATCATGAATCGATTGCCCGCGTAGATGGTCTCCTCATCGCGCAGGTCGAGGACGACGAGGTCCCGGTGAACGCGGGCGCAGCGCAGCACCTGCTCGCGAAACGGCGATTCATGCTGGCGATAGAGGTCGATGCGCTCCTTGACGTCGGGCAATTCGAGAATTTGCTCGACCGTATGATTGCGGCAGTAATCGATCAGCTTCATCATCAGTTCGTAGTTGGAAATACGAAACTGCCGGAAGCGGCCGAGCCCCGTGCGCGAATCCATCAGGAAATTGAGGAACGCCCAGCCATCGGGGCGAAGGATTTCGTCGCGCGT
>JBEKSH010000341.1:0-4497 GCA_049517235.1 Roseiarcus sp.
CGACGATCGAGACGCCGTCGACCGCCTTCACATGGCCGACCGTTCGGCGCATCAGCCCGCGCTTGACCGGAAACCAGACCCTGACGTCGTCCGCCGTGAGCACCGCAGGGGCGCCGGCGTCCGATGGCGGCGGATCGCCCTTGGGCTCGGCGGCCAGAAGCGCCTTCGTATAGTCGTGCTGCGGATCGGCGAATATCCGGCTCACCGGGCCGGCTTCGACGATGCGTCCGTTTTGCATCACGGCGACGTCCTTGGCGACCTTGCGCACAATGCCAAGGTCGTGCGTGATGAACAGCATGGCCATGCCGCGCCTCGCCTGAAGCTCCTTGAGCAATTTCAGGATTTGAGCCTGCACGGTGACGTCGAGCGCCGTCGTCGGCTCGTCGGCGATGAACAGGTCGGGCCGGTTGGCGAGCGCCATGGCGATCATCACGCGCTGGCGCTGGCCGCCTGAAAGCTGATGCGGATAGGCGCCGAGCCGCGAAGCGGGGTCGACGATGCCGACCTCGGTCAACAGCGAAACGACCTGCGCGCGCGTCGACCCGGCGCCGCCGCCGTGCAGCGCGATGATCTCGCCGATCTGCCGCTCGATCGTATGCAGCGGATTGAGCGAAGTCATCGGCTCCTGAAAAACCATGGTGACGCCGGCGCCGCGCATAGCGCGCAAACGCGCGTCCGGCATTTTCAGGACGTCTTCGCCCTTGAAGAAAATCTCGCCGGAGGGATGGCTCGCCGTCGGATAGGGCAACAACCGCGCCAGCGAAAGCGCCGTCACCGATTTGCCCGAGCCCGACTCGCCGACCAACGCCAGCGTATCGCCCTTTTCGAGCCTGAACGACACGCGCTTGACGACGGTCTGGGCGACGCCGCCCTGCGCGAATGCGACCGATAGATCTCGCACGTCCAGGAGAGGCGTCTCTTCGCGACGAGCCGAATCCCTGCTCGCCGGAGAGTTCTCGTTCACCCGAAAGTCCTGGGTCAAGTAAAGGTCTTTCTCGGATCAAAAGCGTCGCGCACCGCCTCGCCGATGAAGATCAGCAGAGACAGCATCAGCGCGACAATGGCGAAGGCCGAGAGGCCCAGCCACGGCGCCGACAGATTGGACTTGCCTTGCAACAACAATTCGCCGAGCGACGGCGAGCCTGGCGGCAGGCCGAGTCCCAGGAAATCGAGGGACGTCAGCGTGCTGATCGATGAATTCACGACAAAGGGCATGAAGGTCAGGGTCGCCACCATGGCGTTGGGCAGGACGTGTTTGACGATGATCTTGGCGTTGGAGAGGCCGAGCGCGCGCGCCGCGTTGACATATTCGAAATTGCGCGCGCGCAGGAATTCGGCGCGCACGACGTGAACCAGATTGACCCAGGAGAACAGCAGCAGGATCACCAGAAGCACGAGGAAGCTCGGCGCCAGAATCGCCGAAAGGATGATCAGGATGTAGAGATGGGGCAGGGAGGACCAAATCTCGATCAGCCTTTGCATGACCAGATCGAGCCAACCGCCGAAATAGCCCTGGACCGCGCCCGCGGCGACGCCGATGACCGACGAAACGCCCGCGAGCGTGAGGCCGAACAGGATCGACAGGCGAAAGCCGTAGATGAGCCGGGCGACGACGTCCCGCCCCTGGTCGTCCGTTCCGAGCCAGTTCCATTCGAGGTCGCGGCAGGAGCCGGGGCCTTTGGGCGCGGTTTGCGGAGCGCGCGCGGCTTGAGCGGCCAGCGCGGCCTGGCATTGCGCCTGGCTCAGCATCCAGGTTGGCGCGGAAGGCGCCGGCGTGGGCAATTCGAGATTGTGCGTATTGTTGGCGAAGCGGATCGGCGGCCAGATCGCCCAGCCGTGCGCTTCGACCTCATTGGCGATGACCGGATCGCGATAATCGGTTTCCGCGAGAAAGCCGCCGAATTTCTCTTCCGGGTAGTCGAACAGGACGGGGAAAAGAATCTCGCCCTTGTAGGAAGCGACGATCGGCCGGTCGTTGGCGACGAATTCGGCGAACAGCGAGACGACGAACAAGACGAGGAATATCCAGAACGACCAGAGCCCGCGCCGATTGCGGCGAAAGTTATTGAGTCGGCGCCGGTTCATCGGCCCGAGCCGCAGCCAGCCCTTGCGGCTCGCCGGTAAGTCGCCCGGATTCAAATCTCAGACCTCCCGCGTTTCAAAATCGATGCGCGGATCGATCCAGGTGTAGGTCAGGTCGGAAATGAGGTTCACCACCAGGCCGAGCAGCGCAAAAATGTAGAGATTGCCCAGCACGACGGGATAGTCGCGGTTCATCAGCGAATCGAACGAGAGATAGCCGAGCCCGTCGAGCGAGAACACCTGCTCGATCAGCAGCGATCCCGTGAAGAAAGCGCCAATGAAGGCGCCGGGGAAGCCGGCGATGACAATCAGCATGGCGTTGCGGAAGACATGGCCATAGAGCACGCGCCGTTCGCTCAACCCCTTCATCCGGGCCGTCTGGACGTAGGCTTTCTTGATTTCGTCGAGAAAGGAGTTTTTCGTCAGCAGCGTCGAGGTTGCGAACGAGCCGAGCACCAAAGCCGTCACCGGCAAGGCGATGTGCCAGAGATAGTCCAGCACTTTGCGCGGCCAGGAGAGGTCGGCGAAATTGTCGGAGGTCAATCCCCGCAGCGGGAATATCTGCCAGAACGATCCGCCGCAAAACAGCACGACGAGGAGGATGGCGAACAGGAAACTCGGTATCGCATAGCCGACGATCACCACGGCCGAAGTCCAGATGTCGAAACGCGATCCATCCATGACCGCCTTCCTGACCCCAAGCGGGATCGAGATCGCGTAGGACAGGAACGTCATCCACAGCCCGAGCGAGATCGACACCGGCAGCTTTTCCTTGATGAGGCTGAGAACCGGTTCGTCGCGAAAATAGCTGCGTCCGAAATTGAAGGTCGCATAGTCCCTGACCAGCATCGCGAAGCGCTCGGGCGCGGGCTTGTCGAAGCCGTATTGCTTCTCCAATTCCTTGATGAATTTCGGGTCGAGCCCCTGGGCGCCGCGATATCGGGAGGAAATGTCGCCGCCCGAATGCGCCATGGCGCCGGCGCCGATCTGGCCGCCGCCGCCACCGATGCGCGACGTCGCGCCTTCATCGAGCCCTTGCAATTGGGCGATCGCCCGCTCGACCGGCCCGCCCGGCACGAATTGCACGATGGCGAACGAGACCAGCATGATGCCGAAAATGGTCGGGATCATCAGCAGGATGCGGCGGGCGATATAGGCGAGCATGGGGTTCAGCGTTTCATGCGCGGAGGCGCGAAGGAGCGATTCGACAGTCGTTCACGAGGCGGTGCGCAGCGCCTAAAGCCCGATCTTCTTGGCCTTCTGGTCATCCCACCACCAGGTGTCGGGCGCGCCCGCGCCCAATTTGGGCTGGCGCTCCGGTCTTGAAAAAGCGTCCCAATAGGCGACCCACGCTTGGTCGCGATACCACATCGGAATCCAATAATGAGCCGCGCGCAGCACACGGTCGAGTGTTTTGGCCGCCGTATTGAGTTCGGCGCGCGATCCGGCTTGCGCGATTCTTTCGACCAGCGCCTCGACGACCGGGTCCGCGACGCCGCAAAGATTGCGCGAGCCCGGGGTCGCCGCGGCCTTCGAGCTGAAAAATATGCGCAGCTCCACCCCCGGCGTCGGGGAGCCGCCGAAGGCCGCCGTCACGACGTCGAAGTCGAAATTCTCGGTCCGCGCTTTGTACTGCGCCGCGTCGACGATGCGCGATTTTGCGTCAATGCCAAGTTTACGCAAGTTTTGCTCGAGCGGCGCGGTGTGCGGTTGCAGCGCCTCCGTCGAATCGAGAAACTCGATTGCGAAGGGGGCGCCGCTCGGAAGCTTCAGAACGCCGCCATCCCGCTTGCATCCCGCCGCGCGCAATTATTCGTCGGCGCGTCGAAGAAGCGCGCGATCGCTGCCCGAGCCGTCTGAATCGGGGGGAACGTAAGGGTCGCCGAACACCGCATCCGGAACCTTGCCTCGAAACGGTTCGAGCAGCGCGAGTTCGCCGGGGCCGGGCTTGCCGACCGCCTCCATGTCGGTGTTTTGAAAATACGAGAATACGCGCTTATAGGACCCATACATGATATTCTTGTTCGTCCACTCAAAGTCGAACGCGAGACCAAGCGCCTCGCGCACGCGGGGGTCCTTGAACTGCTCGCGCCGCGTGTTGAAATACCAGCCTTGCGAGCTCGTCGGCGCCCCGTTGTGCAGCACTTCCTTCTTCACGCGCCCGTCGCGAAAGGCGGGAAAATCATAGCCGACCGCCCAGATGCGCGAGGTGAATTCCTCATGGAAATTGATCGCGCCGGCCTTGAACGCCTCGAAGGCGACCTGCCGCTCGCGATAATATTCAAAGCGGAGGCGGTCGAAACTATTGACGCCGAGATTGACCGGCAGATCCTCCGCCCAATAATCCTTGACGCGCTCGAATTCGATGAACCGGCCCTGTTCGAAGGTCTTCACCTCATAAGGGCCGGAGCCGAG
>JBEKSH010000342.1:0-4486 GCA_049517235.1 Roseiarcus sp.
AAGTCCTTGGCCGTCAGCGCGTCATGCGCCGAGGCGCCGCCGCGGCGTCCGCGGCCGCCTGACGTCCCGTCTTCCGGACCGTTGGCGAGACTTCGTTCGGGCGAGTCCGTCGTTGAATCGCCGCCAGGCCCCGCCTCAAAGCGCCGAGGCGATTGTGCTGGTCCTCCGTGCGTCGTGATCCGCATCGCCTGCCGCACGCCGCGTCCGCGCCAGAACGCCGCGAACAACTCGTCGAACCGCGCAAGCTCCGTCTGGCGCGAGCAGAACAGCGCTTTGAGCGCCGCGCGGAAGCTGTCGGGCCGATCAGCCGCCGGCGAGGCGAGAACCCGCGCGGCGTCGGCCGTCTCCGCATGGCCAATGGCGAAGCCGGCGCCGCGCAACGTATTGACGAATCCGGCGAGGCGCCGTCGCATCGAAGCGCCCGGCTCGAAACCGTGCTGCTGAACGAGGGTCGGGGCGGCGCTCATCTCAGGCGACCTTGCCGAGGATGCGTTCGACGACTTCAATCGTCACCCGCGCGCGATCCTCCTGCGTCTTCAACAGGGCGATCAGCGTTTCATACACGAGTTCGGGGGCTTGTCGCATATCCTCGACGCCCAGTCCCGCCAGAGTCGCCGCCCAGTCGAGCGTTTCGGCGATTCCGGGCGCTTTGCGCAGGTCCTCCTTGCGGAGCATCCCTACCATGCGCGCAATCTGCAGGGCGAGGCTTGCGTCGATATGGGGCAGCCGCAACAGGATGATCGCGGCCTCGCGGTCGACATCGGGAAAATCGAGGTAGTGATAGAGGCATCGTCGGCGCAAGGCGTCCGACAATTCTCGCGTTCCGTTTGACGTCAGCACCACGCGTGGGATCGAGCGCGCCGCGATCGTGCCGAATTCCGGGATCGTCACCTGAAAATCGGAGAGAAGTTCGAGCAGGAAAGCCTCGAACTCCTCGTCCGCGCGATCGACCTCATCGACGAGCAACACCGGCGACTTTTCGCGCCTTATGGAGGCGAGCAGCGGGCGCTCCAGCAGGTAGCTTTCCGAAAATATCTGCGCCTCGACTTCGCTCACGCTGGCGCCGGAACCTTCGCGGACCTTGATGGCGAGAAGCTGGCGCTGGTAGTTCCATTCATACAAGGCCGAATTGGCGTCGAGGCCCTCATAGCACTGCATGCGGATGAGTTCGCACTTGTGGACCTTCGCCAGGGCCTTGGCGACTTCGGTCTTGCCGACGCCCGCTTCGCCTTCGATCAGCAAGGGACGCGACAAATAGTCCATCATCCAGAGCGCAGTGGAGAGATCGCGATCGGCGACATAACCGGCCTCGGCGAGTTGGCTAGCGATGGCGGCGCGCGCGGGATCATCAACCGTTCCGACGAACAGACGGCGCGATCCTTGTCGCGCGCCGTCGGGGCAACTCCTCATTTGTGGAGTCCAAGATTTTCCGCCGCCTGCCAGACGCGATAATAGTCGTGCGGCATCGCGATGTGCGTCGAACCCAGAAACTTGAACGCGTCGTTGACCGCATTGGCGAAGCAGGGAACGCTGCCGACGTTGGGACTCTCGCCCACACCCTTGGCGCCGATCGGGTGATGCGGCGAGGGCGTGACCGTGTAGTCGGTCTCCCATTTCGGGGTCTCGACGGCGGTGGGCAGGAAATAGTCCATGAAGGACGCGCCTTTCACATTGCCCATTTCGTCGTAGACGATCTCCTGACCCATCGCGATCGCGTAGCCTTCGGTGAGGCCGCCATGCACCTGACCCTCGATGATCATCGGGTTGATGCGCGTGCCGCAATCGTCGAGCGCGTAGAAGCGGCGAACCTTGTGGACGCCGGTGTCGACGTCGATGTCCATCACGCAGATATAGGCGCCGAAGGGATAGGTCATATTGGGCGGATCATAATAGCTCACCGCCTCGAGGCCCGGCTCCATGCCGGGCGGAACCTTGTTGTAGGCCGCCCAGGCGAGCTGGGACATCGTCTTGAACTGTTCGGGGCTGCCCTTCACGCGGAAACGGTCGACGTCCCATTCGAGATCGCCCTCATGCACCTCGAGCATGAATGCGGCGATCATTTGCGCCTTCGCCTTGATCTTGCGCGCCGCCATGGCGATCGCCGCGCCGGTGACCGGCGTCGAGCGCGAGCCATAGGTGCCTAGCCCATAGGGCGCGGTGTCTGTATTGCCCTCTTCGATTGCAATATCGTCGGCGGGAATGCCGATCTCGGTGGCGATGATCTGCGCCCAGGTCGTCTCATGCCCCTGGCCTTGGCTCTTCGAGCCCATGCGTCCCAACACGCGGCCGGTCGGATGGACTCGTATCTCGGCGGAATCGAACATCGCAATGCCAAGAATGTCGCAATTCTTCGACGGCCCGGCGCCGACGATCTCGGTGAAGAAGGCGACGCCGATCCCCATGAGATCACGCGTTTCGCCGCGCTTGAACGCCCCTTGCCTGGCCTTCTGTTCCTCGCGCAGCTTACGATAGCCGGTCACGTCCAGCGCCTTCTGCATCGCCGTGTGATAATCGCCGGAATCGTATTCCCAGCCGAGCGCCGACTGATAGGGAAATTGCTCGCGCTTGATGAAGTTCTTCATGCGGAAGTCGACGGGATCAAGCCCCAGCTTCTGCGCCATGATGTCCATCGCCCGCTCGATCGCATAGGCGACTTCGGTGACGCGGAACGAGCAGCGATAGGCGACGCCGCCCGGCGCCTTGTTGGTGTAGACGCCGTCGACCGACAGATGCGCGACCGGAAAATCGTAGGAGCCGGTGACGATGTTCGAGAAGCCCGCCGGCCATTTCGACGGGTCGGCGCAAGCGTCGAAGGCGCCGTGATCGGCGAGGATATGCACGCGCAACCCCGTGACCCGGCCGTCTCTGGTCGCCGCGATCTCGGTCGTCATATGGTAATCGCGCGCAAAGGACGTCGTCGAGAGATTTTCGATACGGTCCTCGACCCATTTGACCGGCAGGCCTGTGACGATCGAGGCGACCGCCGAGCAGATATAGCCGGGATAGGCGCCGACCTTATTGCCGAAGCCGCCGCCGATGTCCGGCGAGATGACGTGAATCTTGTGCTCGGGCAGGCCGGCGATCAGCGCCACCACGGTCCTGATGACATGGGGAGCCTGGAACGTCCCATAAATGGTGATCTCGCCCTTGATCTTGTCGAAACTGACGAGGCACTGGCAGGTCTCCAGCGGGCACGGATGCACACGCTGGTAGGAAAGCAGGTCCTTGGTGGCGACCTCCGCTTTGGCGAAGGCGGCGTCGGTCAGGTCCTTGTCGCCGACCTGCCAATTGAAGATGTGGTTGTAATGCTTGCGCGGACCGTGCGCGCCGTCCTTCTTGTCCTTGATGTCCTCGCGCAGCACGGGCGCATCGGCGTCCATCGCTTTGAACGGATCGACCACCACCGGCAATTCTTCGTATTCGACCTCGACAAGGTCGGCCGCGTCGGCCGCTATGTAGCGATCGGTCGCGACGACAAAGGCGATCTCCTGATTTTGGAACAGCACCTTGCCGTCGGCGAGCACCATCTGAACATCGCCTGCGAGCGTCGGCATCCAGGCGAGGTTGACGCCCTTCAATTCCTCGGCGGTGAGCACCGCGACGACGCCGGGAACGGCTTTGGCCTTCGACGTATCGATCGACTTGATGCGCGCGTGCGCGCGGCTGGAGCGATGGAAATCGCCGTGCAGCATGCCCGGCAATTTGATGTCGTCGACGTAGTTGCCGCGTCCCTGCGTGAAGCGCACGTCCTCGACGCGCTTCCTCTTGCAGCCCATGCCTTGCAGTTTTTCGGCGCGCTCGATGGCGGATGGGTCGGTCGGGGCGTTCATTCCGCGGCTTCCTTATATTCCACGCCATTAATCTTGGCGGCGGCGTATTGAATAGCCTTGACGATGTTCTGATAGCCGGTGCAGCGGCAGAGATTTCCGGAAATGCCGAAGCGGATTTCTTCGTCGCTCGGGTTCGGGTTCTCCTTGAGAAGCCGATAGGCGCGCGTGATCATGCCGGGCGTGCAAAAGCCGCACTGCAGTCCGTGCATTTCGCGGAAACCCTCCTGCAGCGCGTGAAGCTTGCCGTCCGCTGCGGCCATCCCCTCGATCGTGAGAACTTCGGCGCCGGCGGCCTGGACCGCGAATATCGTGCAAGACTTCACCGACTTTCCGTCGATATCTACGGTGCAGGTGCCGCAATGCGAGGTATCGCAGCCGATATGCGGGCCGGTGACGTTGAGGTTCTCGCGAAGGTAATGGATCAGCAGCGTGCGCGGCTCGACGTCCGCCGACACGGACTTGCCGTTAAGTTGCAGACTCACATTGATCCTGGACATGCGCTTCCCCTTCAGCCGTTCGCGCGCGCAAAGGCGCGGCTCAGGGCGCGAGCGGTCATCACGCCCGCCATTTTACGGCGATATTCCGCCGAGCCGCGCGCGTCGGCGGCGGGCGAGGCGATCGCTTCGGCCGCCGCCGAAGCGCGCGCCAGCGTGGGC
>JBEKSH010000343.1:0-4480 GCA_049517235.1 Roseiarcus sp.
GCTACGCCTCCTGGATCGAGCGGGCGGGACGCTTCCGCTCGCTCGGCGACGGGCAGGTCGATTTCGCCGGCATCTTCTCGAAACTCGCGCAGTATGACTACTCCTCCTGGGCGGTGCTGGAATGGGAATGCTGCCTGAAGCACCCGGAGGACGGCGCAAGGGAAGGCGCGGAATTCATCAGGCATCACATGATCCGCGTCACCGAGAAGGCGTTCGACGATTTCGCCGGCGGCGGCGCGGTCGACAAGAAGCAGATCAAGCGGGCGCTCGGCCTGCGCTGAGAAACGATCGGGGGAAACGACGATGGCAATCGAAGGACGCAGCGACGCGCGCAGCGGCGGCAGGATTCGGCTGGGGATGGTCGGCGGCGGCGAAGGCGCGTTCATCGGCGCCGTGCACCGGCTCGCCGCGCGCATGGACGGTCATTACGAGCTGGTCGCCGGCGCGCTTTCCTCGACGCCCGAGAAGGCGCGACGGTCGGGCGCCGCGCTCGGCCTGCCGGCGGACCGGATCTACGACGATTTCGAGGCGATGGCCAAGGCGGAATCCAAACGCCCCGACGGGATCGAGGCGGTCTCCATCGTCACCCCCAATCATATGCACGCCGGCCCCGCCTACGCGTTTCTCTCCGCGGGGATTGACGTGATCTGCGACAAGCCGCTGACGACCTCGCTCGCCGAGGCGAAGAAGCTCAAGGCAGCGGTCGAGAAGTCCGGCCGCATTTTCGCGCTGACCCACAATTACACCGGCTATCCGCTGGTGCGGCGGGCGCGCGAAATGGTCAAGGCGGGCGAACTCGGCGAAATCCGCCTGATCCAGGTCGAATATCCGCAGGACTGGCTGACCGGCCCGACCGAGACCACCGGCAACAAGCAGGCCGAATGGCGCGTCGACCCCAAGCGATCGGGCGCCGGCGGCGCGATCGGCGACATCGGCACGCACGCCTACAATCTCGCCGACTATATCGGCGCGTTGGAGGCGACCGAACTCAGCGCCGAGCTCACCTCGTTCGGCGCCGGCCGCGCCCTGGACGACAATGTGCAGGTGATGCTGCGTTACGCTAACGGCGCACGCGGCGCGCTATGGGCGAGCCAGGTCGCGCCGGGCAACGAGAACGGCCTGCGCATCCGAATCTACGGGACCAGGGCCGGTCTCGACTGGATTCAGGCGGACCCCAACCGCATGCTGTGGTCGCCGCTCGGCCAATCCACCCGCATCGTCACGCGCGGCGGTCCGGACTCGGGCGCCGCGGCGGCGCGCGTCACGCGCATTCCGCCGGGCCATCCCGAAGGCTATCTCGAAGGCTTCGCCAACATCTACAGCGAAATCGCCGCCGCGATCCAGGCCGCGCGCTCAGGGCAAATGCCGCCGGAGGGCGTCCATTTCCCCACCGTCGACGACGGCGTGAAAGGCCTCGCGTTCATCGAAGCGGCGGTGAAGTCGTCGAAGGCGAACGGCAAGTGGACCAAGCTGTGAGGCTCTCCCTTCTCCCGCCCTCGGCGGGAGAAGGGGCGCGCGCGTTGGTCTGCGCCCGATGAGACGCTTCGCAAAGTTCCTCGCGGTGTGCGCGCTGGTCGTCGTTGGCGGCTACGTCACCTACTCCTTGATTCTCCCCACTTACTACATCCGCTATCGCCTAACGTTGGACGTCGACGTCGATGGCGTGACACGTACGGGCTCGGGCGTGGTCGAGATTTCGTATCAGATTATGCCCGATAGTCTTGTTGGCGCATTCGGCGGAAGGCACTTTGGCGGTGATATGCGTGGCTGCGCGATTACTGTTGACCTTGGCGAGAGAGGGTTGCTCTTCGTGGTCAACGCGTCTGCGGTGGGAACCCGTCCGACTATCCGCTTTCCTTCCAACGCGCCTCTGCCGCCGCGCGAGTGGTCCAGCCTGGCTGATCTTCCTCTGTTTCTCTTCGGGTTCCCGCCGGATGGACAGCCTTCGGCGATGATCAATTTTCTTCAACAGGTGCAACATAAGGTTGGATCGGTCGATGTTCCTTTCGAAAAGCTACCGTTGTTGGTCCACTTTGCGAACATTGAGGACAAGGAGTCCGCTGAAATCGTCGATCCGCGCGATATTTCCGCGACGCTCGGCCCCGGAGCGAAATTGGTTCGAGCGCGATTCGAACAGGTGACAGAACCGGTGACGCCGATACCGCCGAATTGGCCGCGCTGGCTCATCGACGACCACAGTGGGCGAGCGAATATCGGCGGTCGTGAGATGATCGCGAGTTTTTCCTTGTTATATCCGTCGCAATTTAAGGGGAAGTGACATGACCGCTCCTATCACCGGTGGAGATGGCGCTTTGGCAACGGCGTCAAAGGCCTTGCCTTCATCCAGGCGGCGGTGAAGTCGTCGAGAGCGAATAGAAAGTGGACGAAGCTATGAGGCTCACCCTTCGCCCGCCTTCGGCGGGAGAAAGTGGGCTTCGCGTGAGCGAAGGTCGGATGAGGGCGTCGATCGCAGAGCGCCAAGTCAAAACAACCTGGCCCTTTCGAGACGCCATTTCAGCCTCGAGATCATCGTACCCACTCGCTATCCCGAACGCCAACTGGACCAGGCCCGCCAATTGCGCCGCGACATGACCAACGCCGAGGCGATGCTTTGGCGTCTGTTGCGCGGCTCGCGCCTCGACGGGCTAAAATTCCGCCGACAGGTTCCCGTCGAAGCCTACATTGCCGATTTTCTCTGTTTCCAGCTTCGATTGATTGTGGAGCTCGACGGGGCGCCGCATGATGGCGAGGAGCGGAAAAGCCGGGATTCCGAGCGCGATCAGTGGCTGCGCGAACAAGGATACCGAGTCCTTCGATTCCCCAATGATCTCGTCCTGGGCGGCGGGGACCTCGTCCTTGACGCGATTCGGGCGGCGATCGCGGGCGCGTCGAAGGAATGAAGTCGCCGCTCTACGACGGGCGCCCTCATCCGACCCGACTTCGTCGGGCCACCTTCGCCCGCCGAAGGCGGGAGAAGGGAGAGCGCGCCTACACCGACAGCTTCTTGCGCACGTCGGCCTCGACCATGGTCTTGCGCTCGCCGGCCAGCACCACGGCGCCGCGGTCCATCACCGCGTAGTCGTCGCAAAGATCGCGCGCCCATTCGAAATATTGCTCGACGATGACGATCGCCATTTCGCCCTTCTGGCGCAGGTAGAGGATGGCGCGGCCGATGTCCTTGATGATCGAGGGCTGGATGCCTTCGGTCGGTTCGTCGAGCACCAGCAGTTTCGGCCTCGTCACCAGCGCGCGGCCGATCGCCAGTTGCTGCTGCTGGCCGCCGGAAAGATCGCCGCCGCGCCGGCCCATCATGTCGGAGAGCACCGGAAACAGGCTGAAAATCTCGTCGTCGATGAAGCGGGTGGCCCGCCCCTGGGTCGCAAAGCCTGTCATCAGGTTTTCGCGCACCGTGAGCAGCGGAAAGATTTCGCGCCCCTGCGGCACGTAGCCGATGCCGCGCTTGGCGCGCTGGTAGGGCGGAAGCGCGCTGATGTTCTCGCCCTGCCACAGGATCGCGCCCGAAGCGATCTGCTGCTGGCCGACGATGGCGCGCAGCAGCGAGGACTTGCCCACCCCGTTGCGCCCGAGCACGCAGGTGACGCGGCCGATCTCCGCTTTGAGCGAAACCGAGCGCAAGGCCTGCGCGGCGCCATAGAACAGGTTGATGTTGTCGACGCTCAGCATGCGCTCATCGCCCCAGGTAGACCTCGATGACGCGCTCGTCCGCGCTCACCTGGTCGAGCGATCCTTCGGCGAGCACCGAGCCCTCGTGCAGGACCGTCACCTTGACGCCGAGCTCGCGCACGAAGGCCATGTCGTGCTCGACGACGACGACGGAATGATCGCGCGCGATTTCGCGCAGCAATTCGGCGGTCACCGCGGTTTCGGCGTCGGTCATGCCGGCGACCGGCTCGTCGACCAGCAGCAGCTTGGGGTCTTGCGCCAACAGCATGCCGATCTCGAGCCATTGTTTCTGGCCGTGCGAAAGAGCGCCGCCGAGGCGGGCGCGGTGGTCGGTCAGGCGGGTCACTTCGAGGATGCGGTCGATCGCGCCCTGCTCGGCCGCCCGCGCGCCGCCGAACAAAGTGGCGAAAACCTCGCGCGGCGCCTTGGCGGCGAGCAGAATATTGTCCGACACCGTATGGTTCTCGAAGACGGTGGGCTTCTGGAACTTGCGTCCGACGCCGAGCTGGGCGATTTCGGCCTCGTCCAGTTCGAGCAGATTGTGCCGCCCGTCGAAATAGACGTCGCCCTCGTCGGGCCGCGTCTTGCCGGTGATGACGTCCATCATCGTCGTCTTGCCGGCGCCGTTGGGACCGATGATGGCGCGCATCTCGCCCGGCTCGAGCGCGAGCGAAAGGCCGCGCAGCGCCTTGTAGCCGTCGAAGGAGACGCTGACGCCGTCGAGATAGAGCAGCGAGCCGGTGAGTTCGAGCTTGTCCGCTTCGCTCATCGCGCCCCCTCCTCCTGCTGCGCCAGC
>JBEKSH010000344.1:0-4480 GCA_049517235.1 Roseiarcus sp.
GATCCTGCAGACCATCCTCGGCTTTGACGCGCATGCGATCGGTTCGGCTTTCCTGGTGTCGCCCGCCGCGATGGGCCAGCGACTGGCGCGCGCCAAGAACAAAATCCGCGGCGCCGGAATTCCGTTCCGGGCGCCCGAACGCGCCGAGATGCGCGAACGCCTCGAAGCGGTGCTGGAGGCGATCTACGCCGCGTTCACCGAAGGCTGGGCCGACGCGGCGGGGGTCGAGGCGCGCCCTGCCAATCTTGCCGAGGAGGCGATCTGGCTCGGCCGGCTGATCGTCCAGCTTCTGCCGGACGAGCCCGAGGCGCTCGGCCTGCTCGCGCTGATGCTCTATTCGCAGGCGCGGCGCGGCGCGCGGCGAGACGCGTCCGGAGAATTCGTGCCGCTCGCCGATCAGGACCCCGCCTTATGGGACGGCGGGTTGATCGACGAAGCCGAAGCGCTGCTGTTTCGCGCCAGCGCGTTCGAGGCCTTCGATCGCTATCAGCTCGAGGCGGCGATTCAATCGGCCCATGTCGTGCGACGGCGCGGCGGCGCGACCGCCTGGGCGGCGATCGAGCGGCTCTACGACGGGCTCTGCGCGATCACCGGCTCGCCGGTCGCGGCGATCAACCGGGCGATCGCGGTGGCCGAGACGCGCGGCCCCGCCGCGGGCCTGGCGGCGCTGCCGACGCCCGCCGGCGGCTCGCGCCTCGCCGAATATCAGCCGTATTGGGCGGCGCGCGCCGAGCTGTTGGCGCGCCTGGGCGAGATTTCCGCGGCGCAGGAGGCCTATGACCAGGCGATCGGCCTGGAGGCGGACCCCGCCGTGCGCCGGTTTCTGCAAAGACGGCGCGCGCAAAACGCGAGCACGCGTTAAGGCGTTCGGGGCCGGGGCGCGGCGATTCACAGTCCATCGGGTTGGCCCGGACGACGCAATCGCCTCACCGCGTCTTGTCCTCCGTCCCGCGCAGCCGCCCGACGATGCCGGTGGGGACGAAATAGACCGCCAGGATGAACATCACGCCGAGCCACAGCAGCCAGCGGTCGGGGTGGAACAGGCCCGGCAGGATCGGCAGGCCCGCCTTCGTCGCGGCCGACGAGAGCTCGCCCATCAACGCCTGCAGGTAGTTCTGCGCGAGGATGAACAAGGCGGCGCCGGCGATCGCGCCATACATCGACCCCATGCCGCCGATCACCACAATGACGAGCACGTCGACCTGGATCGAAAAGCTCAGCGCGGTGTCGGGTCCGGTATAGTGAAGCCACAGCGCGCTGAGCGCCCCGGCCGCCGTCGCCCCCGCCGCTGAAAGACAGGTCGCCAGCGTGCGGTGGAAGACGATCCGGTAGCCGAGCGCCTCCGCCCGGAACGGGTTCTCGCGGATCGCCTGAAGCACCCGCCCGAACGGCGAATTGACGATGCGCAGCAGAACGAGGAACAGCGCGGCGCATACGGCGAACACCAGATAATAGCTCAGCACGCGCCCCGAAATCCGCGCGCCGAACACGGCGCCGTCGAACAGGCGGAAACCCGGCTGCAGGACGAAAGGGACCTGGAACGAGCGCCCGTCCTCGCCGCCCGTCAGTCCCGAGAGCTGCGAGGCCAGGACGTTGAAGGCGTAAGCGACCGCCAGCGTCACCATCGCAAAGAAGATCGTCTGGACGCGCAGCGAAAAAAGCCCGATCGCCAGCGCGAGGGCGACCGAGACGGGCAGCGCCGCGGCGACGCCGAGCGCCAGCGCCCCCCAGCCCGGCCCCAGGCCATAGAGCGCGATGGCGACGCCATAGGCGCCGATTCCGAAAAACATCACGTGCGCGAAGGACACGATGCCGGTGTAGCCGAGCAGCAGGTCGTAGGAGGCGACGAGCAGCGCGTAGATGCAGATGTTCGCCGCGACGTTCAGCGGTTTGGCGCCCGGAAACAGAAACGGCGCCAGCGCGAGCGCCAGCACGATGACGACCAGCAAAGCCGAAAGCGCCCGGCTGCGCGGCGCGTCGCCCGACAGGATCATCATCGGCCGCTCACCGGGTAAAGGCCGCGCGGGCGCCACAGCAGCACCACGACCATCAGCAGGATGTTCGACACCAGCGCCAGTTTGGGGGCGAGGAATCCCGCGTAATTGGCGATCAGCGCGACGAGGACGGCGCCAGTGAAACAGCCGCCGACCGAGCCGAGGCCGCCGACGATGATGACGATGAACACCAGCACGAGCAATTCGCCGCCCATCGAGGCATGCACCTGCCCGCGATAGAGCGCCCACAACACGCCGCCGAGCCCGGCCAATCCGGAGCCCGCCATGAAGACGCCGACGAACAGCCGGTCGATGCGGTAGCCGAGGGCCTCCACCATCTCGCGGTTCTCCACCCCGGCGCGGATCAGCAGGCCGATCTTGGTGCGATTGAGGATCAGGATTTGCGCGGCGAAGACGATCAATCCGACGGCGGTCGCGATGATCCGGTATTTCTCGATCGCCGAATCGCCGAGGATGATCGAGCCGCGGAAAGCGGTCGGCAGGGCCAGCGGAATCTGCTGGGGGCCGAACAAAGCGTAGAGCAATTGCTCGGCGACGATCGCTCCGCCGATCGTCACCAATATCTGCTTGAGATGCTGGCCGTAGACCGGCACGATGAGCACGCGCTCGAACACGAACCCCGCGGCGGCGCAGACGACGCTCGCCGCCAGCAAAGCGAGCAGCAGAACGCCGAGGTTGAGGCCGAGCGAGTCGGCCTGCGACCAGGCGGCGAGCGGCAGCAGCACGAGGGTCGCGACATAGGCGCCGAGCGAGATGAAGGCGCCGTGGCCGAAATTGAGCACGTCCATCAGTCCGAACACCAGCGTCAGCCCCGAGGCCATGGTGAATATCATCATGCCCATCGCCAGGCCCGCGACCGTCAGGGTCACGAATGTCGAGGGCGACCCGATGAAAGGCGCGGCGAGCGCGGCGACCAACAGCGGCGTCAGGGCCGGCGCGATGTCTATTCTTCGCCGCGGCAGCGCCGCGCCCGTATCGGTCGCGCTCATTGATGCGAATCCAGGGAGAGGCCGAGCAACTGGCTTTGCAATTGGCTGTCGGCGGCCAGCGGCGCCATCAGGCCCTGGTGGACGATGCGGCCGCCGTCCATGACGCGGACGTGATCGCCAACCTCCTGCGCGACTCGGAAATTCTGCTCGACCAGCAGAATCGTCGCGCGCGTGCGCTTGATCTCCTTGAGGCATTCGATCAGCGCGCCGATGATCGCCGGCGCCAGGCCCTTGGTCGGTTCGTCGATCAGCAGCAGGCGGCGCGGCTCGACGATCGCCCTGGCGATCGACAGCATCTGCTTCTGGCCGCCCGACAAGCCGCCCGCGCGCGACAGCCAGAACTTTCTCAGCGCCGGAAAGAACCCGAAAATCCATTCGAGCCTGGCTTCGTCGAGCGGCCCGTCGCGCGCGGCGAGCACAAGGTTCTCCTTCACGCTTAGATCGGAGAACACCGCCATCGTCTCGGGCACGTAGGCGACGCCGGCGCGCGCGATGTCCGGGGTCGCCAGCGCGGCGAGCGGCTGGTCGCCCAACATGATCCGGCCGCGCGAGGCGCGCCACAGCCCCATGATCGTGCGCAACGCCGTCGTTTTGCCCGCGCCGTTGCGCCCGAGCAGCATGGTCGTCTCGCCCTCAGGCGCAACGAAGTCGACGCCCTGCAGGATATGATAGCGGCCAATATGGGTGTGCACGCCCTGCAAGGTGAGGTTCGCGCTCATGCCGGCCGAGGCCTGTGCGAGACGCCGAGATAGGCCTCCTGAACGATCGGCGAGGCGATGATGGCGCCGGGTTCGCCGTCCGCCACAAGCTGGCCGTTGTGCAGGACGATGATGCGGTCGGCGAGCGAACGCACGACATCCATCTTGTGTTCGACGAGCAGGATGGTCTTGCTCTCGTCCGCCTTCAGCCGGGCGATGAGATCGAGCACGACGGGAACCTCGTCGACGCTCATCCCGGCCGTCGGTTCGTCGAACATGAAGATTTCGGGCTCGAGCGCCATCATCATCGCGACTTCGAGCTTGCGCTGGTCGCCGTGCGAAAGCGAGGCGGCGCGCTGGTGGCGCTTGCCGGCCAACGCGACCCGCTCCAGGTTGAACTGCGCCCGCTCGATCAGCTCGACGCGCAGCGTCCACGGCCGGGTCATTTCATAATGGACGCCCGCCGCCGCCTGCACCGCGAGGCGGACGTTTTCGAGAACGCTCAACGCCGGAAAGAGATTGGTGAGCTGAAAGGCGCGGCCGACGCCGGCGCGCGCCCGCTCGGCCGCGCCGCGCCGCGTGACGTCGGCGCCATTGAGCAGCACGCTGCCGCTGGTCGCGCGCAGCTGCCCGGACATCAAGTTGAAATAGGTGGTCTTGCCGGCGCCGTTGGGGCCGACAATCGCCGTCAGTTCGCCCGGACGAAAGGCGCAGGAAACGGCGTTGACGGCGATATGGCCGCCGAACCGTATCGTGACGTCTTTCGTCTCCAGCGAGG
>JBEKSH010000345.1:0-4476 GCA_049517235.1 Roseiarcus sp.
TGCGCACGCCGCTGGCCCCCGGCTTCTGCGCGCTGTCGATGCTGTTCACCGACTGGAACCGGTCGGGCGTCCCCTCCCTGCGCATCTCCAACGACCGGCAATATTACCGCGGCGGCGAGGAACAGATGTGGAAGATCGAGGCCGGCAAGCCGCCCAGGCTTTACGGGCGCGCCGACGGCTGGCGGCATTTGTCGATCTTCGGCATGGGCATCGCCGAGGGCGATATCGACGGCGACGGCTATCCCGAATATGCGCTGACCTCGATGGGCGACACCAAGCTGCAAAAGCTCGACGCCGAAGAGGGCGGCAAGGGCGAGGCGCCGGTCTATCGCGACGTCGCCGGCGAGCGCGGCGCCACCGCCCATCTGCCGTATGCCGGCGGCGACCAGCGGCCGTCGACCGGCTGGCACAGCGAGTTCGCCGATTTCAACAACGCCGGCCTGCTCGACCTGTTCATCTCCAAAGGCAATGTCGAGCAAATGCCCGATTTTGCTTCTTTCGACCCCAACAACCTGCTGCTCGGCCAATGGAACGGCAAGTTCGCGGAAGCCGGCGAGGCCGCCGGCATCGCGCTCAACAGAAAGGGGCGCGGCGCGCTGATCGCCGACTTCAATCTCGACGGCAAGCTCGACCTTCTCGTCGTCAATCGCAGCGCCCCGGCGAGCCTGTTTCGCAATCTCGGCGCGAAGATCGACGACGGCCCGCCCGGACCGATGGGCAATTGGATCGAGATACGCCTCAGCCAGCCGAACCCCAACCGCAATGCGGTCGGCGCGAAAGTCGCGGTCAAGACGGGAACGCGCACGATGAACCGCACGGTTCAGGTGGGCGGCGGCGACGCCTCGGGACATGCGGGCTGGGTGCACGTCGGACTCGGCACCGCCGAACGCGCGGAAATCCGCGTCCAATGGCCAGACGGCGAGCAGAGCTACCCCTACCGCGTGTTCGCCAATCAATTCGTCGTGGTCGACCGCACCAGGGAGCAGGCGGCCTATTGGTATCCCGGTCGCTGACCGGCGTCCGATCCTGTTCGCCGGCCGCTCGCGGGCCGCCTGCAATTTGCGACAGAACCGCCATGCGCGCTATCTTCCGGTCCGGCAGTCCCGCCGGCGGGAGCGATGGCATGCGCTTTTCCAGTCGTTTCTCGCAATATCTTGGCGTTTGCGCGCTGATTGGCGGCTTCGCGTTGGCGGCGCAGGCGCAGGATGAGGCGCCGGCGCCCAGTCCGCATGCGCCCGCCGCCGCGCGCGCCGACGAGCGGCCTCCGGTCGGCGCGCCGCGTCCGTTGCCGCCCGATTCGGCGACCGAGCACACCCTCGCCCTGCCGGGCCGGACGCTGAGCTTCAAGGCGACCGCGGGAACGATCAAGCTTATCGACGGCAAGGGCGAGGAGCAGGCGGACGTCGCCTATGTCGCCTATCAGCTCGACGGCGCGCCGGCGCCGGGCCGCCCGGTGACTTTCGTGTTCAACGGCGGGCCGGGGGCGGCGTCGGTATGGCTGCATCTGGGCGCCTTGGGGCCGTGGCGCCTGCCGATGAAGGACGGGACGATCAACCCGTCCGCCGCCCCCGCGCTTGTCGACAATGACGACACCTGGCTCGACTTCACCGATCTGGTGTTCGTCGATCCGCCGGGAACCGGCTACAGCCGGATCGTCGCCTCGGGCGATGAGGCGCGCAAGAGGCTGTGGTCGGTGAACGGCGATATCGAGGCGCTTTCCGTCGTCGTGCGCCGTTGGCTCGCCGCCAACGAGCGGCTTGCTTCGCCAAAATTCATCGTCGGCGAGAGCTACGGCGGCTTTCGCGGCCCGCGTCTGGCCAAGGCGCTGGCGACCGAGCAGGGCGTCGGGGTCAGCGGGCTGGTGCTGATTTCGCCGGTGCTGGATTTCGCCACGATGGGCGCCAATGCGCCGTTCTCGTCGGCGCTGCTTTTGCCGTCCTATGCGGCGGCGGCGAGGGAGAAGAACGGCCCGGTGACGCGCGATCAACTCGCCGACGTCGAGCAATATGCGAGCGGCGACTATCTGCTCGACTATCTGCGCGGCCCGCGCGACGCCGCGGCGGTGGCGCGCATGGTCGAGCGGGTGAGCGCGCTCACCGGACTCGATCCGGCGCTGGTGCGCCGGCTCGGCGGGCGCGTCGACAAAGATACTTTTCTGCGCGCCTTCGACCGCGCGCACGGCAAGGTCGGCGCCGTTTACGACGTGACGATCAGCGCCTACGATCCGGCGCCGGCGGCCAATGACAGCCATTGGCTGGACCCCATCCTCGACGGCTTCGAGGCGCCGCTGGCGAGCGCGATGATGGACCTTTATGCGCGCCGGCTCGGCTGGAAAATCGACGACAGATACGAGCCGCTCAGCACCAGCGTCAACCGCGCCTGGGACTGGGGGCGCGGCCTCAACCCGCCGGATTCAACGAAAGATCTCAGGGAGATGCTGGCGCTCGACGCGAATTTCCGGGTGCTGGTGACGCACGGCCTGACCGACGTGCAGGTGCCGTATTTCGGAACCAAGCTGCTGCTCGACCAGATACCGGATTACGGCGCGTCCGGGCGGCTGACGCTCAAGGTCTATGGCGGTGGGCACATGCACTATACCCGCGACGAGTCGCGCAAGGCGTTGCGGGAGGACGCGCGCCGGCTGATCGAGGGCAAGTGAGGGCGCAAGGGGCTGTGCGAAACGACGGGTCGATGTCGACCGGTTTGGCTAAGAATCGTCCCGCTGTGCGGCGCGCCTCACAGCGAAGCGGTGATGCCGCCGTCGACATAAAGAATGTGTCCGTTGACGAAGCTCGAGGCGTCGGAGGCGAGGAAGACAGCGGCGCCGACGAGCTCCTCCACCTCGCCCCACCGCCCGAGCGGCGTTCGCGCGGTCAGCCAGGCCGAGAATTTTTCGTCTTCGACCAGCGCCTTGTTCAACGGCGTGCGGAAATAGCCCGGCCCGAGCCCGTTCACCCGAATCCCGTGCTTGCCCCAATCGGTCGCCATCGCCTTGGTCAGCATTTTCACGGCGCCTTTTGACGCCGTGTAGGGCGCGATGTTGGGGCGCGCGAGTTCGCTTTGCACCGAGCAAATATTGATGATGCGGCCGCGCCCGCGCGGGATCATCGCGCGCGCGACGGCCTGTCCGACCAGAAACACGCTGTCGAGATTGGTCGCCATCAGGCTCCGCCAGTCGTCTTCGGGAAAATCTTCGAGCGGCATGCGGCGCTGGACGCCGGCGTTGTTGACGAGAATGTCGATCGGGCCGATCTGCGCCTCGATGCGCGCGACGCCGGCGCGAACCTGTGCGCCATCGGTCACGTCGAACGCCGCCCCATGCGCCTTGCCGCCGTCGGCGACAACCTGCGCCGCCACCGCGTCGACCGCCTCGGCGGAGCGGCCGTTGACGACGACATGCGCGCCCGCCTGCGCGAGGCCGGCCGCCAGCGCGCGGCCGATGCCGCGCGACGATCCCGTCACCAGGGCGATGCGGCCGCGCAAACCGAACAGACGTTCAAGATGGGTCGCCACGAAAAAGCGTCCTCGGGTTTGTCGCGTTGGCGTTCGACGGGTAATGATAGCATACCGTCCTTGCGCGCAAAGCGAAGCAAGGAAAGGACGAAGCGCGGGCCGACGAACGCTAGTCGCGCCAACGATCGAGGCGCAGGCCAAAGGCTCATCGTCGAGGCGCGGCGCCTCGGAGGCTTTCATGCTGACCGTTCATCATCTCGAAAATTCACGCTCCCAGCGCGTGCTCTGGTTGCTGGAGGAACTGGCGATTCCCTATCAGATCAGGCATTACCAGCGCGACCGGAAGACCATGCTGGCGCCCACCGAACTGCGCGCCGTCCATCCATTGGGCAAGTCGCCGATCATCACCGACGGCGACGTGACGGTCGCCGAGACGGGCGCCGTCGTCGAATATATCGTCGACAAGGCGGGCGGGCGCCTTCGCCCGCCGGCCGGAACACCCGAGCGGTTGCGCTGGACCTATTGGCTGCATTACGCCGAAGGCTCGCTGATGTCGCCGTTGCTGCTCAAGCTGATGTTCGACCTCATGCCCGGTCGCTCTCCGACGATCCTGCGCGGGCTGGCGCGCAACATCGCGACGCGGGCCAAGGCCGGCTTCGTGATACCGCAGCTGAGGATTCATTTCGACTTTCTGGAAAGCGAGCTCGGCAAGTTCGAGTGGTTCGCGGGGAGCGAATTTTCCGCCGCCGACGTGATGATGAGCTTTCCGCTTGAAACAGGCGCCAGCCGGGCCGGCGCGTTGGAGGGCCGGCCGCGCCTGAAAGCGTTCGTCGAACGCATCCAGGCGCGGCCCGCCTACAGGACTGCGCTCGAAAAAGGCGGGCCGTATGTCTACGCCCGTTAGAGCGTTCTGCTTTTAGGTTGACGCATATCCGGCGTTTGCGAGGTAGTTGGCGCATTCCTGCGGGGTGAAGGATTTGAGGACTTCGGCGATGGCGTCGCAGATCGAGTCGACGGTTCGGG
>JBEKSH010000346.1:0-4475 GCA_049517235.1 Roseiarcus sp.
CCGGTGTCGTTCGTTTAGCAGGCTAACCACCGCGCGGCAACAAGCGCCGCGTCATCGCGCGCGGCGCGGCGTTCGGCGCGTCAACCGTCGTTCCGCGACGACGACGGGCCGCCTCGATCTTGACCTTGCGAGCGAGCGCCGCCACATGTCGGGCGTGGCGGCGCGGCCCCGTCGCCTGGCGCCGCAGGACCATCCGATTTCGACCCTGGACGCCCCGACGCCGAAGGGACTTGTCTGGGCGCAAGTCCGCTATGATCATTGTCAAAGGAGCGATCCGATGTTCTCAAGCCTCTTTCCGAAGCGCGCCGCGGCGCCGGATGCGACGACCATCGGGCATGACGAACTCGAACTGGCCTTGAGCGACGGCGCCTGCGCGATCGTCGACGTGCGCGAGCCGAACGAATATGCCGCGGGCCATATTCCCGGCGCCCTCAACCTTCCAATGTCACGATTCAACGTCAAGCTGCTGCCTACGGACAAGGGCGTCGTGCTGATGTGCCGATCCGGCGGGCGCTCGTCGAACGCCTTGCGGCAGGCGCTCGCGGCGGGCCGCGCGGATGTCCGCCACTACGCCGCGGGGATGATCGGCTGGAGCGCGCGCGGCGGACGAGTGGTGCGTTAAGCGGCTGGCGCTGGCAGGCTTGCGCCGGCGCGCTCCCGCGACTATAAGCCGCGACTTCGCGCCCAATCCGACACCCCTGGAGGCCGGGCGCGTTCAACCCAAGAGGAATGTTCGACATGGCGGCGACAAAGCAACTCGCGGCCGTGGCGCGCAGCGGGACCGGCAAGGGGGCCGCCCGTTCTGTCCGCCGCGAAGGCCGCGTGCCCGGTGTGATCTACGGCGGCGGCGAAGGGCCCGAGGCGATCTCGGTCGACTTCAAGGAGCTCAACAAGCTGGTCTATGCCGGCCATTTCCTGACGACGATTTTCGAGCTCGACGTGGCGGGGCGCAAGGAGCGCGTCCTGGCGCGCGACTATCAGCTCGACGCGGTCTCCGACCGGCCGCTGCATGTCGACTTCCTGCGCCTCAGGACGGGGTCGCGCGTGCGCATCCGCACGCCGGTTCACGTCGTCAACCAGGACCTCTCGCCGGGCGTTAAGAAGGGCGGCGCGGTCAATCTGGTGCTGCATTCGGTCGAGCTTTGGGCGCCGGCCGACGCGATCCCCGAATCGATCACCATCGATCTGGCCGGACTGGATTTCCACGATTCGGTGCATCTGTCGACCATCACGCTGCCCGAGGGCTGCAAGCCGGTCGAGACCAAGACCGACTTCACGGTGGTGACCGTCGTGCCGCCGACCGTCTATAAGGAGGAGGCCCCCGCCGCGGTCGCCGCCACTTCGGGCGCGCCGGCCGCCGCCGCAGCCGCCGCCCCGGCCAAGGGCGCCGAAGCCGCCGCCGCCCCCCCCCCGGCCAAAGGCGCCGCGGCCGCTCCCGCCAAGGGCGCCGCCGCCGCTCCGGCCAAGGCGCCGCCCGCCAAGAAGTGAGGGCAGGCCGCCCCTTTCTTTTTAAGGCCCGTCCGCCGGCAAGCGGGCGGGCCTTTTCCAACAAGGGCCGTCCATGCTGCTCATCGCAGGCCTCGGCAATCCCGGCGCGCGCTTCGCCAGGAATCGTCACAATTTCGGCTTCATGGCGATCGAGGCGATCGCCGCGCAGCATCGCATCGGCCCGTTCAAAGCGCGCTTTCAGGGCGCGTTGGCCGAGGGGCTGATCGGCGCCGAGCGCGTCGCGCTGCTGGCGCCGCAGACCTACATGAACGACTCGGGCCGCAGCGTCGGCGAAGCGATGCGCTTTCACAAGCTCGCGCTCGGCGACGTCGTGGTGCTGCACGACGAACTCGACCTTTCGCCCGCCAAGGTGCGCGTCAAGGTCGGCGGCGGCAACGCCGGCCACAACGGCTTGCGCTCGATCAGCGCGCATATCGGCAACGACTACAAGCGCGTTCGCCTCGGCATCGGCCATCCCGGCGACAGGGCGCTGGTGCACCCGTTCGTGCTCAGCGATTTCAGCAAGGCCGAGATGGGCTGGGTCGGCGCGGTCTGCGACGCCGTGGCGCGCTTCGCCGAGCTTCTCGCGCAGGGGCAGGACGCCAGCTTCCAGAACAAGGTCCATCTGGCGATCGAAGCGGCGGGCTACGGCGACAAGAACGACGCGGGAGCAGGATAGGCCGAGCTTGGCGCCGCCGGCCGATCGTGCTCTTTACGCGCTCGCCAGCGACTCCAACCGGGGGATTCCATGCCCGCAAATGATCGCCTTCTCGTTCTATTGCGCCACGGCCAGAGCGATTGGAACCTCAAGAACCTGTTCACCGGCTGGAAGGACATCGACCTGTCGCCGCAAGGGGTCGAGGAGGCGCGCGCGGCGGGGCGTCGCCTCAAGGCGCATGGGCTGTCCTTCGATCTCGCCTTCACCTCCGCGCTGGTGCGCGCCCAGCATACGTTGAAGCTGGTGCTCGACGAACTCGGCCAGCCGAACCTGCCGACCGCCTCCGATCAGGCGCTGAACGAGCGCGACTACGGCGAACTTTCCGGCCTCAACAAGGATGACGCCCGCCGGCGCTGGGGCGTCGACCAGGTGCAGATCTGGCGGCGCAGTTATGACGTCGCGCCGCCCGGCGGCGAAAGCCTCAAGGACACCGTGGCGCGCGCGCTGCCCTATTATTGCCAGCACATCCTGCCGGCCGTGCTGAGCGGCCGGCGCGTGCTGGTCTCCGCCCACGGCAATAGCCTGCGGGCGCTGGTGATGGTGCTCGACCGGATGACGCCAAAGACGATTCCCTCGCTCGAGCTCGCCACCGGCGTGCCGTTGGTCTACCGGCTGAACGGCGATTCGACGGTCGAATCGAAGGTGGTGCTGGAGGGGTGAGGCGCGCGGCGGCCCATTCCCTCACGGTGGTTCCGGGGGTGGTCCACACCCCCGGCTATCTCGATCGCGCCGCCCAGGAGGCGCTGCGCGACGCCGTCGCCGAAATCATCCGCGCGGCGCCGCTGTTTCAGCCGCGCATGCCGCGCACCGGCAAGGCGTTCTCGGTGCGCATGACCGGCTGCGGGCCGCTCGGCTGGGTGTCGGACGCCGGCGGCTATCGCTATCAGCCGACCCATCCCGACACCGGCGCGCCGTGGCCCGCCATGCCGCCGATCGTCCTGCAGGCCTGGGCGGAACTGGCGCCGCAGGCGCCGCCGCCCGAGGCGTGCCTGATCAATTTCTACGATCGGGGCGCCCGGATGGGGCTGCACCAGGACCGCGACGAGGAAGATTTTTCCGCGCCCGTTCTGTCGCTGTCGCTCGGCGATTGCTGTCTGTTCCGCTTAGGGGGAACGACGCGCGCCGCGCCGACGCGCTCGTTCCGGCTGCAATCGGGCGACGCGCTGACGCTGGCCGGTCCCTCGCGCCTCGCCTTTCACGGCGTCGACCGGGTGATGGCGGGCACATCGACGCTCCTTGCGCAGGGCGGGCGGATCAATCTGACGCTGCGGCGGGTGACGCGGGCTCGCTGACGCGGCTCGTTGGCGGCCGGCCCAAGATCCAGGTAGGCGCCCCTTTGGGTGAGCGATCGGCTCGAAAAGCCGCGCCGCCGCCCGCTCGTGGGGCTATTACAAATGACAAAATATGTTACTATAAACATCAATTTTGCGTGCTTTCAAACGTCATAACAATTGTCCATTGATGATCTAACTGGCTGATATTAGGTTGCGGCCGACGATCGCGACGCACGCGCTTTACGACCAAGATGCGGCGTCTAGATCGAAGGTCCGACTTGCGCGCGTCGCATTTTTGCAGTGAAAGCTCGGACGCAATCTCACGAATTCGCGGGCGGCTTGGCCGCCCCGACGACAAGGATTTTGAGGCTCATGGCGCGTAAGAAGATTGCTTTGATCGGGGCCGGCCAGATCGGCGGCACCCTTGCCCACCTGGCCGCGCTGAAAGAACTCGGCGACATCGTGCTCTTCGACATCGTCGACGGCGTGCCGCAGGGCAAGGCGCTGGATTTGGCCGAATCCGGTCCGGTCGAAGGCTTCAACGCCAAGCTTTCGGGCGCGAGCGACTACGCCGCGATCGCCGGCGCCGATGTCGTCATCGTCACCGCCGGCGTGCCGCGCAAGCCGGGCATGAGCCGCGACGACCTGCTCGGCATCAATCTGAAGGTCATGGAGGCCGTCGGCGCGGGCCTCAAAGCGAACGCGCCCGACGCCTTCGTCATCTGCATCACCAACCCGCTCGACGCCATGGTTTGGGCGCTGCAGAAATTCTCCGGCCTGCCGACAAATAAGCTCGTCGGCATGGCGGGCGTGCTCGACTCGGCGCGCTTCCGCTATTTCCTCGCCGAGGAGTTCAACGTCTCCGTCGAGGACGTCACCGCCTTCGTGCTCGGCGGCCACGGCGATGACATGGTGCCGTCGGTGCGTTACTCGACGGTGGCCGGCGTGCCGCTGCCCGATCTCGTCAAGATGGGATGGACGACGCAAGCGCGGCT
>JBEKSH010000347.1:0-4449 GCA_049517235.1 Roseiarcus sp.
GCTGCTGGCGAGCGCGGGGGATCATTCAGCTTCGTATTCCTATACTTTCACGGTCCCTCCGAATAGCCATGCGAGCATGAATTGGGTCGCAGAGACGCTCAATTTCCACGCGACGGGATCGAGTACGCTCATCAGTTTCGAGAGTACATCGACTGGCAATTGCTGCTGGGGACCCGCCCTCGATAATGTGTCCGTGTCGACGAGCGTCCCCGAGCCGTCGACCTGGGCGATGATGCTTCTCGGTTTCGTCGGCCTCGGCTTCGCCGCCTACCGCCAGGCCAAGAAGAACCTTGCGGTCGTCGCCGCAGCCTGATCGAAGCCGCCAATCGAAGTTTCGAGAGACCGCCGCGGGGCGGTCTTTCTTTTTGTGTGGCGCGCGAGAAAAGGTCCAATGGATTTCGAGATTATGGCGATGAGGTGGACGGTGCCCCGTGCGGCGTCGAAGCGCCACGATGGCCGTTGTCACAACCAATCTGAGCGAAGCCGTCCACCCCATCGCCGCAGCCGTACAATTGCGCGGTTGTGGCCTGACTCCCGGCTTTCGTCCGCGCTCTTATTGGAATAAGCGCGTTGTCAGAATAATTCGGCCTGCATAAGCTAGCACTCGCCAGTCAATCGCAGTTCTTGAATCCTGATTCTTCGCATTTTCGCGCCAGCTCCCCCGCCTGGGCGATTTCCGCGGGCGTCAGCTTTTCGGCGGCTTCGTCGCGTTTTTCGCTTGCGCCCTCCTGGCCCTTCGCCGCGGCGAAATTGAACCACATGTAGGCGCGCTTGGTGTCCTGCGGAACGCCTCGGCCGTTCTTGTGCATGACGCCGAGATTGTATTGGGCGACCACCACGCCTTGTTGAGCGGCGAGCCGATACCACTTCACGGCTTCCTTATCGTCCTGCGCAACGCCGTGTCCGTTGTCATACATCGTGCCGAGCGCGACCTGCCCGTCCGCGTTGCCTTGTTCGGCGGCGAGCCGATACCACTTCACCGCTTGCTCGTAGTCTCGCGTAACGCCCTGCCCATTGTTGTACATCAAGCCGAGATCGACCTGCGCGGCGGCGTCGCCGTCTTCGGCCAGCGGTTGGAACAGCGAAACGGCCGTCGCGTAATCGCCCTTTTGATAGGCTGTCATGGCGTCGCGAATAGACGGGTTGTCGCAACCGACGGCGAGCATCGCTGCGCCGATCAGCAGTCCGAAACGAAAACGCCTGCCCATATTCATCTTCCGACCGAAGCCCCGATAATTCTTACCCCGCCTCGCCCGCCTGCGCCGACAATCGGCGATCGGCGCCGAAAACAACGGCTGTCGGGCCCGTCGAGCAACTTCGCGCTCAATTCGGCGCCGTCGCATTCTGTGCTGGAATCGGCGCGACGCGTTCTCCGGCGGTCTGAGGTAATCGGATCATGCGGCGAGGTCAATGATCTGACCGCAGGGCTTTTCGGCGAAGCGCGCGAGTTCGGCGACGGCGCACATCGTCGACAGGCGGAATGCCGCGTCTGCGCGCCTTGCCAGCCTGCGCTCACGCTGACGAAGAACCTCACGACGGTCCGGCGCCGTTTGGCAATGGCAGCGAGCGCAGGGGAACCGGCGAAGACTGGATGATCGATGTCGTGGTCTGCCCATAAAGCAGGAACGCATCCAACACGCTGTCGAGCGTATCGATGCTCTCCAGATGGAGGCGCATGACGAAGCAATCCTCCCCGGTGATCCGGCAGCACTCGACAACACGCGGCGTGCCGCGCGCCAGCTCGATGATCTTGTGAAGCTGACCAGGCATCGGTCGGACCCGCACCATGACCGCTACCGGATAGCCCAGCTGTTTCGGGTCGAGATCGAGCCGTATGCCGCGGATCAGGCCCGCCTCCTGGAGACGCTGCACACGCTCCCGGACGGCGGGCCCGGACATGCCGACCGTTCGCGCAAGCTCCGCGTTGGGAATGCGCGGATTGGCGGAGAGCGCCTTCAGAATCCGCAGATGGACCGGGTCCGAAAGAAGAGTCGACCGCTTAAGGTTTTTCATGCAGATTTCCTTAAGTTCGAAGGGAAAAGCGGTATACGACCTTCAAAATCACATGTCGCATGTCGATGCCTCGCCATACGATAAGGTATGAACAGCGTCGCCGCCAGTTCCGAACCTCGCTTGGCCGACCGCGTGCCGCCGCACGCCTACTTCCTGGTTAGCGCCATCTTCCACTATCTGGGTCCGGCGTTCGCCGTCATGCTGTTCGCAGCGACCGAGCCGCTCGGCGTCGCCTGGCTGCGCATCGCCAGCGCCGCACTCGTATTTGCGATCTGGCGAAGGCCGTGGCGCTATTACCGAACGCTGACTGCGCCGGAGCGCCGGACGATCGTCGGTCTTGGCGTCGCGCTCGCGGCGATGAACTCGCTTTTCTACCTCGCCATCCAGCAACTGCCGCTCGCCACGGTGGGCGCGATCGAGTTCGTGGGGCCGATTGGTCTTGCCACCCTCGGCGCCCGGTCGGCGCGCAACCTAGCCGCCCTGATCGTCGCCGTCGCCGGCGTCGCGATCTTGACCGATGTGCGGCTGGAGGGCGCTCCGCTGGGTTACGTCTACGCCTTCGCCAATTGCGCACTATTCGTCGCGTATATAGTCCTCGGCCATCGCATCTCGGGCCGCGGCGGCATCGACCGTCTCGCCCTTTCCATGCTTGTCGCGATGGTCGCCGCCTTCCCGATCGGGATCAGCCAAGCCGCGCCGGCCTTTCTCGACGTCCGCCTGCTTGCCGCCGGAGTCGGCGTCGGGGTCTCTTCGTCGGTCATTCCTTATGTCACCGACCAGCTTGCGATGGCGCGACTTCCGCGCGCCTCTTTTGCGCTTCTGCTGTCGATCCTTCCGGCGACCGCCACCGCTATCGGGTTCCTCGTTCTTCAGCAGGCGCCAACGGTCGCCGAACTCATCGGCGTGGGTCTCGTCATCATCGGCGTCGCGCTCCACCGCGCCAAGGAGACCGGCGAGGCAAACGTCGATCCGCAGGCCCGATGAGCAGAATTTCCGGAATCACGATTACGAATTGCGATTGCGCAACCACGTTGACGTTGCGCTGTTTTATCGCTGTGTCTGCGCCTGTGGCCCGCCGCCCGGCTTTCGTTCGCGCTTCTTGTAATGAATGCACTGTCACCGCAATTTCGCAATTCTGTCACCGCAATTCAATTCTTTTGATTGCACTGTCACCGCAATCTGCTGTCACCGCAATCCGCAATTCCAATTCGTCACTGCAATTCAATTCGCAATTTCGTATTTGTATTTGATATTTGGCGTCGTCACTTGCGGGAAGCCGCCGCCGCCCGCCAGCCGAGATCGCCGAGAAGCCTAGCTGAAATTGCTCGAGACCTCGTTGAACGTGCCAGAAAGCTTGGTGCCGATCACGGCGAGCGAAAGAATGATCGGGAGCGCGATCAGCAATGCGAGGAGAGCGTACTCGATCGCGGTTGCGCCGATTTCATTCGCGATGAACTTCTCGGTTAACTGCCTCACGGTAAGTCTTTCCGCTCTAGAGTATTGTCGGGTCAAAGCAGCCTTGCTCGTCCCAGCCAAGCACGGAAGTTAGCTCTCCGAGATTTCAATCATGTTAATTCGGGCGAGGTCGCCCGGTCACTTATTTCTTTTCGAGAACCGGCGAATTGTCCGAATTTTATTTCGGAATCCCCCACCCGGCGATAACGACAAACACAACTCAACGGAGGCGGCGATCCTGATCGCAAAGAACGGGCGGGTCCGCCAACCTCGCCGGCGACGCCAAGGCCTGCCGGACGATCGACGAACCGCAGCGCGACCTCGAAGCCCGGATGGTAGAGGTCCACAACCGACGGCCACCGCACGGCGCGGTCGGCGACAAGCCGCCCATCGCGTCCGAAGCCGAAGTCTTTCACGTTCAGGCGCGCCAATTGAACCCGCAAACGCCCATGTCGCGGAAATGGCCGTATCTCAGGCAAGGGGCGCAGTCCGGCGCCGTCAACGCAATTCCCGAGAGGCCTCGGGACCCCTCGCCGATTTGGGCGTGCTCGCCGCGAGGCCCGCGGATTAGTGACGACCGCCGCCTTGCTGCTGCTTTTCGCGCTTGACGACGAGAGGCCGCGCTCTGGGAAGCGCCCGTTTCGCGCCGCCGGACGGCTCCATCGGCCCGAGTCCGGCATTGCCCGCGGTCCCTGGCGCGGACGCCGCCGAAGCGGGCTCGCCGTGCTCCGCCGCGGGCGGCGCCTGCCGGGGCGGACTGGTCGTCTGACGATCCTCGGTGTCCGCTTCTTTGACCGCGCGCGCGAAAATGTCCAGCAGGCTCGATTCGCCGCGAGGATGGTTCGCCGTCTTGTTGCGCGCCGCTTCGAGCGCGCCGGAAATGACCACCCGGGCGACCTTTTCCTCTTCGACCTTTTCGATCAGGGCGCGGATCCTTTGCTGAAGCTGTTCGCTGTCCGCCGCGTAGCGCGACGATTGGGC
>JBEKSH010000348.1:0-4443 GCA_049517235.1 Roseiarcus sp.
TGCACGGGAAACCCGCAAGCAAGCCGTTCGACGCGCTGTTTGAGCACGGCGGCGATGCCGCCCGGCGAATCGCCCGACAGCGCGCGATATTGCGAGGGCGGAATGCCTAGGCCGTAGAGTGAGGCGGGCTGGCGCGCGAGCCAGCGCACGAACGCCTTGTCGACGAGCGGCGCGAGCTGCTTGTCAAACGCAGCGCGCTGCTCCTCGAGCGTTCGCGCTTGCAGAATGGCGCCAAGATCGGCGCCATAGAGACGCGCTAGCAGATGGCCGGCGCCGATGAAGCGGCCAAGCAGGCCATGACGATAAAAGTTATTGGCGAAAGCCTCGATCCGCCGCCGGCCGCCGACGCCGCGTCCATCCCAATAGGCGCGCGAGTCGGGATCGAGCAAAGCGCGCAGATGGGTCCGGTACGCCGCGACGTTGGTCTTGCTGTCAGCCCACCCGAAGAAGCTGAAAAAGGCCTCATAGTCCGGCAGATTCTTCAGTGCGCAGAGCTTGAGCCGGTTGAGCGCGATATGCGCGCCGTTCAGATCGACGGCGGTGATTCTCGCGGGATCGGCGGTCAGATAGGACAGAACGTTGCAGCCGCCCGACGCGATCGCCACGATGTGGTCGTCGGGCTGGATGCGCAACGCCGCCATGTCCACCAGCGGGTCCTCCCAGATCTGCGGATAGACGAGATGCTGGAACGCGAAGGTGAACAAGCGCTCCAGCACGCCGGTCTTCGACAGCGCCTTGTTCTGATGGACCGCCGCGCTCAACCCCTCGTTGGTCGCGCGCCGCATCACCCGCGTCGATTGATTCACGTGATTCTCGAATCCTGGTTGCGATCCATAGCGGCTAGGGGAATCGTGTGACAGACGCGTGAATGGGGGAATCCTCCGGCGGATGACGCTTTGGCCGCGCAGCCGCGCGTCGGCTGAAGGTCCCCAGTTTACGATCGCCAGGCTGGCCCCCGGCGCCGCGTCAGTTGACCGACTTCTCCTTGCCCTCCCAGAACGGTTTGCGCAGCTCGGCCTTGAGGATTTTTCCGGCGCCCGACAGCGGCAGCGGGTCGGAGCTGAACGCGACGCTGCGCGGACATTTGTAGTTGGCGATCAGCGCCGCGCAATGGGCGATCAGGCCTTCCGCGTCCGGCGCCGCGCCGCCCTTCAGCCGCACGATGGCGTGGACCCGCTCGCCCCAGGTCTCGTCGGGCACGCCGATCACCGCGCATTCGGCGACGTCGGCATGCTGGTAAAGCGCCTGTTCGACCTCGGCGGAATAGACGTTCTCGCCGCCCGAAATGATCATGTCCTTGAGGCGGTCGACGACGTAAACATAGCCTTCGTCGTCCATGTAGCCGCCATCGCCGGTGTGAAGCCAGCCATTGCGCAAAGTGCGGGCCGTGAGCTCGGGCTGCTTCCAGTAGCCGATCATCACGTTCTCGCCGCGGCCGCAGATTTCGCCGACTGTTCCGCGCGGCGCTTGCCGATCGTCCAGATCGAGGATTTGCACTTCGCAACCGACCAGCGCGCGTCCGGCCGATTTCAGATGTCCCGCCCTCGGCCCTTCCAGCGCGTGATTCTCCCGCGGATTGATCGTCATCAGCGGCGCGGCTTCGGATTGTCCGTACGCCTGGACGAATTTCGTATGCGGCATCACCTCGAAGGCGCGCCGGATGACCGCCTCGGGCATCGGCGAGGCGCCGTAGAGGATCGTGCCGAGGGTCGCTATATCGTAGCGCGCGACGTCCGGATGATGGACGACCATATTGAGCATGGTCGGCACGCAGAGCGTGTCGGTGACGCGCTCGCGGTCGATCGCCGCAAGAAAAGCCGCAGGCTCGAAGCGCGGAACGAAGGCGTGCTTGCCCCCGACGCCCGTCACCAGAAAGGTGGCCGCGCCATCGGCAAGATGGAACATCGGGCCCGCGTGGAGATACACGGTATCCTGCGAGAACCGGAAATCCTGCGCGCCGTTGATCGCATTGGCGACGATGTTGGCGTGGCTAAGCATCACGCCCTTCGAGCGGCCGGTCGTGCCGCCGGTATAGAAGATGCCGGCCATGGCGTCGCCGCCTCTGCCCGAATCGGCGATCGTCGCGCTCTTGGCGATCAGGTCTTCGTAGGCGATCAATCCCGGCTTCGCCGGACCGCTGCCGATATGCACGATGTGGCGAATGTCGGGCGTCTGGGCGCGCGCCTGCTGCAGCGCGGCCAGGAACGCGTCGTCGACGAACAGGCCGACGCAGCCAGAATCAGTCAGCCAGAATACGATTTCGGGCGGCGCGAGACGGGTGTTGATCGGAACAAAGACGAAGCCGCCCCACGCCATCGCGAAGAAATATTCAAGATAGCGGTCGGAATTGAGCGCAAGGATTCCGATGCGATCGCCCGGCGAATAGCCGAGATCCGCCATCGCCCCGGCAAGCCGCATGACGCGCGCCTCGAATTCCCGCCAGCTGCGCGCCCGCCCTTCGCAAATCGTCGCCGGCCCATTCGCGTTGATCTGCACCGCGCGACGCAGCATTTGGGTTATCTGAACCATTGTCCCCTTCCCCGCCGTCTCGACCGGCTTTCGTCGCGTCATCATTTCACGGGGATCGCGGACTGGCCAGACCGGTCGCCCGGCGCCGAAGGGTTCTTTTCCGCCGGGAGTCAGGGCTTTCTTGGGGGCGGCCCGCCTGGCGAGGCGAAGCCGCGTGGGAGACCACCATCGCAAGCCCGCTTCGGCATCCGGGCCTGGCAAGGGCTAATCCGACGACTTGAAAGAGTAATGGGCGCCTTTTTCGAAATTTCTCCGAATGCGGCCATAACATTCGCACGAATGTCTCTTAAGCTTGCGGTCGCTCAATACGCTCAGCTCTCCGCGCGCGTAGTGGATCGCGCCTTCGTCCATCAACTTCGTGCAGACCGCGTTGACCGTCGCGCGGCGAAGCCCGAGCGCCTGAGACAGCGCCTCCTGCGTGACCTGAAGAGTGTTCCCCGCAATGCGATCGTGAGCCTCTAGAAGCCATCGGGAGACGCGCTGATCCGCGTTGTGGAGACTGTTACAGGCGACCGATTCCAGCAACTGGACGATAAGGCACTTCAAATAGCGCAGCATCGCCTCCCGAACGCAGGGAAACGCCGCGATCGCCTCGTCGAGATCGGCAATCGAAACCCAGGAAGCATAGCCGGGCACCTGTACGACGGACCGGCTGGTCGCTTCTCCGCCGCCCATCATCAGGGTGAAGCCGATAAATCCCTCATAGCCGACCGATCCCTTCTCCACGCCGCGCCCGTCGCTCGTTTCCGTCATGAACGATATCATCCCTTCATGGGGAAAGATCGCATGGGTGACCGGTTCGCCCTCATCATAGAGCGTCTGCCCAAGCGACAAGCGCCGCGCAACAAGGCGCGGCTGAAGGAAAGTCTGCGCGTCGGGGCGCGTCGAAAGCAATATTTGATTTCGGATGTCGAAATCGCCCCTTAAGCCGCGATGCAAGAGTTTCTCCTCCAACGGAAAACTAATCTCAGTTCGATCGTATTCGTTATGGACTCATTAACTTTGAGTTATGCAAGATAACGGACATCAAACGTGCGCTACCGTTCTCACATAGTGCGATCAAGATTCGATCGTGCGCGCCACCATACCATCGCCAACCCACGGCATGAAGCTGCTCAAATCCCAGGCGGTCCCGATAGGCAAATGCGCGTATCCCCGCGCGCCAGCGCGACAGGTCGGGAACCCGACGCCGTGATCGTCAGCTTTGTCGATGCGACCGCCGACCGGACTGAGCGCGAGAGGCTCGAAGTCGCCGACGCGGCGTTCAAGCAGGCGCATAATGAATTGAGCGCCTACAAGGCGGCGCTCGACCAACATGCGATCGTCGCGGTCACCAATCGCGCGGGTAAGATATTCTATGCCAACGAGCGATTCTGCCAGATCAGTGGTTATTCGCGCGAAGAGCTGATTGGCCAGAAACACAACATCGTCAATTCCGGTCATCACCCCAAGCCGTTCTTCGTCGACATGTGGAGAACGATAAGCCAGGGGCGGCCCTGGCATGATGAAATATGCAATCGCTCCAAAAGCGGATCATTCTACTGGGTCGACACGACGATCGTGCCGCTGCGCGCCGAAGCGGGACATATCGTTGGGTTTGTCTCGATCCGTTATGACATAACGAAACGCAAAGACGCGGAATTTGCGTTGAAGGAGGAGAACGCCAAGCGGCGCAAGGCCGAGGCTCTGTTGCGCGATTTGCTGGAGTCGATCCCGGACGGCATCGTCGCGTTCAACGAAAACGACCGCCTGACCCACTGCAACAGCGCAATCAAGAATTTTTATAGTGTCGCCGCGCCGGCGATCGCCGAGGGCGCCCGATTTTCCGACATACTCGAATACGCGATCGACCATGGCCAATATTCCGCGCTGATCGGCGACCGCAGAGCCCGCGCCGAATATCTGGATGTTCGC
>JBEKSH010000349.1:0-4429 GCA_049517235.1 Roseiarcus sp.
AGCCCGGCGGCGACAATGTGCCACAATTCCCCCGCCCGCGTCGCCGGCGCATGCAGCTCGGCGCCGATCAGGGTGGTGAAATTATTCGAGCGCCAGCGCCGCGTGTCGGCGATCGGCCAATGATAGCGCTCCATGAAATGGTCGGAAAGCTGGACGAAATCATAGCCCGCGTTCTTGTAGGCTTCGATCACCTGCTCCGGCGCCAGCGCGCCGTCGGAGAGGGTGGAATGGGCGTGCAAATTGCCCCGCCAGAAGCGGCCGGGCGTCGAAAAGGGCGCGATGCTCATCTTTGATCTCTTTCGCTTTGACTGGCGAGGACGCTTCGATAGACGCGCGGTGAGACGCTCGCATGAAGGCGCGCGCGCTTTCAACGGGCGCGCGAAGCCGCCCGTCTCGGCCGCCTCGGCGAGGATCATGGCGACCTCTCCCGTCGTCGGCTGCTCCCGACCTGTCGATTATAGGGCGGCGCTGCCGACGCGATCATTGATTGGGGCGGGCGATCGCGGGTAGATTGACGCCAGGATGAAACTTTCAAGCGAAGAGATCGAGCGTTATGCTCGCCAGATCGTGCTTCGCGGCGTCGGCGGCCCCGGGCAGAACAAGCTCAAGGCGGCGCGCGTGATGGCGGTCGGCGCGGGCGGCCTCGGCTCGCCGCTGCTGCAATATCTGGCCGGAGCGGGCGTCGGCGAAATCGCCATCGTCGACGACGACATCGTGTCGCTCTCCAACCTCCAGCGTCAGGTGCTGCATGGAACCGCCGACGTCGGGCGCCGGAAGGTCGACAGCGCGCAGGAGGCGCTGGCCCGGCTCAACCCGCATGTGCGCGTCGAGAAGATCGCCCGGCGCCTCGACGAGGGCAACGCCAGGGCGTTGGTCGCGGGCTATGACGTGATCGTCGACGGCTCGGACAATTTCGCGACGCGCTACGCCGTTTCCGACGCCTGCTTTTACGAGCGTCGGCCGCTGGTCAGCGCGGCGATCGGCGAGTTCGACGGCGCGCTGACCACGCTGAAGCCCTATGAGCGCAACGGCGAGGGCGCGCCGAACCCGACCTATCGGTGCCTGTTTCCCGAAGCGCCGCCGCCGGGAACCGTTCCCGCCTGCGCGGAAGCCGGCGTGCTGGGCGCCCTGGGCGGCGTTCTCGGATCGCTGATGGCGCTCGAAGTCATCAGGGAAATCGTCGGCGGCTTCGCCGGCGACGATCGCGGCCTTGTCGGGCGGCTGTTGCTGGTGGACGTGCGCGCGATGCGCTTCGAGACGCTTAGCTACGCCTGGGACGAGAATAATCCGTTGAGCGGGCGCGGCGCGCCCGGCGCATGGCCGCCGTAACGGGCCATCAAGACTTTCTTATCGCCGATCCGCTAACAGAAGCCTCTTCCGATCCAGTGAAACTGGACTGGCGCTGGAGCGACGCCGCCCGGCGAACCGGATCTCATCGATGGCCGTCGGGTTTGCCTTCGCCTTGAACGCGCTGTTCAACTTCCTGGTTGGGCTGCTTGTCGCCAAATTCCTCGGGCCGGCGGAATTCGGCCGTTTCTCGATAGCCTCGGCGACGGCGGTGATCGTCAATTCCGGCGGCTTCGACTGGATCAGGCTGGCGGCCGTGCGCTTCTATTCCGCCCGCACGCGCGACGAGCGCCCGCAGGTGCGCGCCACGCTCGACGCCTGTTTCGCTGCGTTCGCGGCGATCGTCGGCCTCGCCGCCGTCGCGCTCAGTCTCTCCGGTCTGAACCTCGCGCTGTCGCCCGGCCTGCTGGTTATGGCGGCGGCGACCGCCGTCGCCAACGGCCTCTATGATTATCGCACCGCGCTGGCCCGCGCGCGCTTTCACGACGGCGCCTATGCGCGCATGACCATCGTCAAGAACGTCCTGGGACTGACGCTGACGGTGGGCGGGGCGTGGTGGTTCGCCTCGGCGGAGGTCGCTCTGGCCGGCATTTGTCTGAGCGTCGCCGGATCTCTGCTCGGCGCGTGGCGCGTGTTGAGAGATGCGGACGCGGGCCTCCGCAACGCCCGGCGCGCGCTTGCTTTCGACTATATGCGCTATAGCCTGCCGCTCGTCTGGGCTTCGATCCTGTTTCAGCTCATTCCGCTCGCCAATCGCTTGATCGTCAGCGGCCTCTACGGCTACAGCGAAACCGGCCAATTTTCGCTGGCCAATGATTTGGGCGTTCGCATTCTGGCGGCGATCGCCTCGACGTTGGACGTGCTGTTGTTTCAACTGGCCGTGCGCGCTGACGAAGCCCACGGCGCCGAAGGGGCGCGCGCGCAACTTGCCGACAATATGGGCGTCGTCTTCGCCGTGATCCTGCCGGCCTGCGCCGGCGTCTGGCTGATCTTGCCGAGCTTTCAGGCCCTGATCATCCCCGCCGCCTTTCGCGGTCCCTTCGCGGTCTATCTGACGGCGATGCTGCCCGGCCTGTTGTGCTACGTGCTGCTGCAATTCGCGGTGGCGCCGATATTCCAGATCGGCAAACGCACCGCGCCGATGATCGCATCGGCTTTGTCGGCCTGCGCGGCCGATGTAATTCTGCTTGCGGCGCTGCCGCGCGGTTCCGACGGCTATTGGCTGGCGTTGGCCCAATCGGGCGCGCTCGCCGTCGGGCTGGTCGTCGGCCTTGCCCAGGCGGCGGCGACAAGGCCCGCATGGCCGCGAGCGCTGGACATTCTTTCGACGCTGGTCGCCACGGCCGCGATGGTCGTCGCCGTGCTGCCGCTGCGCGCGCAGGCGCCGGGCGTCCTCGTGCTCGTCGCGCAAGCGGGCCTCGGCATCCTGCTCTATGGCGCGCTCGCCTATACGCTCGACATCGCGGGGCTTCGGATGAGAATCGGCGCGCTGGTCAAGTCGCGCGCCTGACGCCGCCGCCGCCATTTTCTGCGCCGCCGGCCGGCGACAGGTTTTCGTTCATCGTGTTTATCAAAAGAAAATTCACGATGAATTCTAAGCTTGTGTTTACTTAATAGTATAGGACACGATCCAATAACCATCACGTATAAATTGCGTATTCGGCGATCAATATTCGAGTATCATCCGATCGGCGAGGCGAGGGGAGGGAGCGTTCGGACGCTCCGCGCGTCGCGGATTTGGGGCTTGATCATGCGCCGCGGCCATTGGAGCTTTATTCGTCCAATCCCGCCGATAATCCTGCCCGTGGCTTTGGCCCTTGCTGGCCTGGCTTCGAGCCCATTGGCGGCTCGCGCGGCGCAGGACGCGATCGTCATTCCCGGCGTTGGCCCCGCGCAGATGGCGCGCCCGGACCGGAGAGCCGAGGCGGCCCCCGGCGCCTATGGCGGCGGCTTCATCGAATATCTGGTCACCGGCTATTCGGGCGCCGGGGCGCGCTACAACATCCCAGGCCAGCAAGCGCGGCCGGTCGTCCATGGCGCCCCCGCGGCGCCCGCCGATGCGGCGACGCGGCTCGTTGCGCTCAGCCCGGGCGCCGTACAAGCCGAGCCGCGCGAGGAGCCGGATGAGCGATACCGCCGGCAGGAAGTGGCTTATGAGGGCCGCGAGCGGCCCGGCACGATCATCATCGACACGCCGAACAAATTCCTCTTTCTCGTCGAGCCGAACGGCCGCGCCCTGCGCTATGGCGTCGGGGTGGGGCGACCCGGCTTCGAATGGGCGGGCGTCAAGACGATCAGCCGCAAGGCCGAATGGCCGGATTGGACGCCGCCTTCCGAAATGCTGTTGCGCCGCCCCGAACTGCCGGACCACATGGACGGCGGGCCCGACAACCCGCTCGGCGCGCGCGCCCTCTATCTCGGTTCGTCGATGTATCGCATCCACGGCACCAACGAGCCCTCGACGATCGGCACGAATGTCTCGTCGGGCTGCATCCGCATGATGAACGAGGACGTGATCGACCTTTACAACCGCGTGCCGGTCGGCGCGAAAGTCGTCGTCATCTAGGAAAGAAGTTCGGCCTGTTCCGGCGTTAGACCGGAGCGGCCGCGCCGGGAGCGGACAGGAGCGGGCCGCCTCGCCATCGGGCGGGGCGGCCGTTTATCGTGGAGCCTCAGGTGTCGTAGCCGCCGTCGTCTCCGCCACCGAAGCTGGAATCGTCGGAGGAGGCGTCCTGCGCGTCGTCCTGATCCTGGTCCTGGTCCTGCAAGACGTCCTGCGCATGCTGGCCGGCGGCGTCGGGCGCGGTCTCATAGAAGTTGTTCACGACCTCGCCGCCGCCCAATCCGCCGCCGAGCCCGCCAAGGCCGAGGCCGCCGGAATGGCCGCCGAACAAGTTGCCGAGCGAATGCGCGAGCACCATGCCGCCCGCGACCCCCGCCGCCGTCGTCAGCGCGCTCTGCATGAAGCCGCCGCCCGAAGCAGGGGCGGGCTGCTGGCCGCCCCATGGTCCCGCCTGAGGCGGCGGGGGCGCATAGGCGGGCTGGCGCTGATAGCCGGGATCTGGCGCGTATTGGCGCGAAG
>JBEKSH010000350.1:0-4414 GCA_049517235.1 Roseiarcus sp.
CTTCACAGAATTCTCGCTCGCCGTCATAATCGCCTCCGTCGCTCAGCCTGCGACAAAAGCGAATCACAAAATCCTTTCAAATTGATTGAAGCGGGCGACTAGCCATGGCTCATGGTCTCCGGGCTTCCCATCTCAGCCTCCGCGCTCCTACTGATCTGGCGGCTGACCGTGGATTTGTCCCTGCCGGCGATGCTTCCGATATCTTCGTATGAAAATCCGAGGCTCGAATCGCGGCTCATCACTTTGAAAAGCACGCCGTTGTCGGCGAACAGCAGCTCGCGCCGATTGGGATCGATGCGCGCGCTGTTCAGCGTGGCGAACTGCCGCAATGTATCGAGCAACTGTCGCGGCTCCTCGGTCCTGAAGGCGGTGGCCTTTTTGTACGTCCGGACTAGCGCCTCGATCTCCGCCCCGGTAGCGCCCTCAGTGAACCAAGCGATCAGACGCAGATGCACATCCGGAGCCGTCACCGGGGGCATGAAAGAGCGAGCGATCTCGACGCGCACGCTGAAGTTTGGTCGAGGAATCTCTAACTGCACCTCGAACCGTCGCCAAACGGCTGGGTCGAGCAGCCGTGGGTGATTCGTGATGCCGATGGTGAGACCGAGCTCGCGCCGCGAATCCAGGTTCTGCAGCAGCGCGTTCACGACGCGCTTGATCTCTCCGACTTCGTGTGGATCATCCCTGAGCTTCGCAACGGCATCAAATTCGTCGAGCAACAGAACGCAGCGGTAGCGGTTCGCGAAGGCGAACAGGTTACCGATGTTTCGCGCTGTGGTGCCGAGGAATGACGAAACGAGCCCGTCGATCTTGGCGCTAAGCACCGGCAATTCAAGCTGAGCAGCAAGCCATAGCGCAAGACGGGTCTTCCCCGTACCCGGCGCACCGTAGATCAGACAGGTTTTCGGCGCCTGGACACCAATTTCGGCCAGCGCCTCTAAACTACCCCACTCGTCAATCAGCGAGGCGATCGCCTTGGTGATGGTTTCGTTGAATAGAGGCGGCTCCGTCCGGATGTCGGAAGGAAACACCATCTCGGCCAGCGGCGCGGCAGTTTCACGATCCACCGGCACCTGGGTGTTCCGCGTCAGGACTTCCCCAGGAAACTGCGCCCGCGATCTAGCAATGCGGCTCGGTGCAAGTTCAACCGTTCGATCCGACGCGGTCAACAGGCTCGAAAGCGCCCCCGACGCCTTCGCATCCCCGCCCTTGGCGAGGGCGTCACGCAGCCGCTCGATCTGCTTGCGCACGGCAGGTGTGGGCTGCGCAAGCGCGGCGCGGCACAACGCCTGAACTATTGGAAAATGCTCCATGTGCCGCCCCTGTTGCACGAATCATTGATATTAGTGCATATAGCGCGGCATCGGTTGCGTTGCAATGATTATTTGATGCGACAAAAGGTAGGCATGTTGCGTAAGTTGACGGGAGCGTTGCGTGAACCCATCATCCCGCTGGGAGCAGTTCAGCCAAACCAGCGCCGAAACCGCCTTGTCACTGAATTAATCATGTCTCAGCCGGGGGTGCACTCCAGGATGCAGTCCGCAGGCGCGCCCTCGAAATCGGCTGGAATTACCGGAACCACGGCGCGATCTACAATGTGGCAATTTGCGACCAAGCCGACGGCACCGTTCCCGGCGTTCGCGACCGCGCGCACGCCTCAAAGCCCCGCGGCCTTCGTCCCGGCGAGGCGGAGCGCCTCGCGCAGGTCGTTGGCGAGGCCTTCGAAGGCCTGCCGCCGTCCGTCTTCGTCGGGCGCCCGAAGAACCGCGGAGGGGTGGATGGTCGCAAGGCCGGCGCGGCCGCCGGACCAGCGCAGCAGCCGGCCGCGCTCGCGCGACAGGGTCACCGTCCTGCCCATCAGCGCGAAGGCGGCGGTGGCGCCCAAGGCCACCACGAAGCTCGCCGGCACGGCGGCAAGCTCGCGATCGAGCCACCAGCGGCATGTCTCGATCTCGCCGCGGGTCGGGCCCTTGTGCAGGCGCCGCTTGCCGCGCGGCTCGTTCTTGAAATGCTTGACCGCGTTGGTGACATAGACCGAGCCCCGCTCCAGGCCTATCTCGGCCAAAGCGCGGTCGAGAACCAGCCCGGCGGGTCCGACGAAAGGCCGGCCGGCCAAGTCCTCCCGGTCGCCGGGCTGCTCGCCGACCATCATCAGCGCGGCTGTCGGCGGACCCTCGCCGAATACGGTCTGCGTGGCGTTCAGGTAGAGAGGGCAGCGCGTGCAACCGGCCGCCTCCTTGGCGAGTGCGGCGAGCTGATTTTCCATGGGCCTTTCCATTGGTCGTAAGTCGTAGCGGCGGCCAACGCCAATACCGCGACACTCGCCGCCTTTTCCTCAAGTTCGCAGAGAACGCGATGGTTCGCCATGCGGCGGGCGGCGGGCTGGGCTTGTTCCGGTAGGCGCTGACAAAAGGCAACCGCGCTCGTCGTGGCCGTGCGACCCCCCTTGCGAACGCGGCGCCGCTCGGGCCAATGTCGCCGCCCCGACCTCGAGCGGAAGCGCAGCGACATGGCGAGCGAAGACGCCCACGACCTCAAATCCGACGCGCTGCACTTCCATCGCGAGCCGCGCCCCGGAAAATTGGAGATCCAGGCGACCAAGCCGCTGGGCAACCAGCGCGACCTGGCGCTCGCCTATTCGCCGGGCGTGGCGTTCGCCTGCGAGGCGATCGTCGCCGATCCGAGCGAGGCCGCCAATCTGACGATCCGCCAGAACCTCGTCGCGGTGCTGACCAACGGCACCGCGGTGCTCGGCCTTGGCGCGATCGGCCCGCTCGCCGCCAAGCCGGTGATGGAGGGCAAGGCGGTGCTGTTCAAGAAATTCGCCGGCATCGACGTATTCGACATCGAGGTCGCCCAAACGGATGTCGATAAATTGGTCGACATCATCGTCGCGCTGGAGCCGACCTTCGGGGGGATCAACCTCGAGGACATCAAGGGTCCCGAATGTTTCGAGGTCGAGGAAAAGGCCAAGGCCCGCATGGGCATACCCGTCTTCCACGACGACCAGCACGGCACCGCGATCATCGTCTCGGCCGCCATCGTCAACGCGCTGGCGCTGACCGACAAGAAGATCGACGAGGTGAAGATCGTCGCCTCGGGCGCCGGCGCGGCGGCGCTCGCCTCGCTCAATCTTCTGGTTGCGCTCGGCGCGCGGCGCGAGAATATTTTCGTTTGCGACATCGAGGGGGTGGTTTACGCGGGCCGCGCGACGCTGATGGACCGCTGGAAGGCGGTCTATGCGCAGGCGACCGAGGCGCGAACGCTCGCCGAGGTGATCGGCGGCGCCGATATTTTTCTTGGACTATCGGCGCCCGGCGTGCTGAAGCCCGAGCTGCTCAAGGGCATGGCGCGCGATCCGCTGATCCTCGCGCTCGCCAATCCGACGCCCGAAATCATGCCGGAGCTGGCGTTTCAGGCGCGGCCCGACGCGATGATCTGCACGGGGCGCTCCGACTATCCCAACCAGGTCAACAACGTGCTGTGCTTTCCCTATATGTTCCGCGGCGCGCTGGACGTCGGCGCCAGCACCATCAACGAGCCGATGAAGGCGGCGGCGGTCACGGCGATCGCCGGCCTGGCGCGCGAGGCGCCATCGGAAGTGGTGGCGCGCGCCTATGGCGGCGAAGCGCAACCGTTCGGCCGGGCGTCGCTGATCCCCAGCCCGTTCGATCCGCGGCTGATGCTGCGCATCGCGCCGGCCGTCGCAAGGGCCGCGATGGAATCCGGCGTCGCGCGCCGGCCGATCGCCGATTTCGACGCCTATGCCGACCAGCTCGGCCGCTTCGTGTTCCGCTCAGGCTTCATCATGAAGCCGATCTTCACCAAAGCGAAATCCCTGTCCAAGCGCGTCATCTACGCCGAGGGCGAGGACGAGCGCGTGCTGCGCGCGACCCAGGTGATCCTTGAAGAGGGCGTCGCCCGGCCGATCCTGATCGGGCGCCCGGAGGTCATACGGGAGCGCATCAAGCGCTTCGGCCTCGCGATGGCGCCGGGCCGCGATTTCGAAATCGTCGATCCCGAGGACGATCCGCGCTACCGCGATTATGTCGCGACCTATCTGGAGGTCGCCGGCCGCAAAGGCGTGACGCCCGCCGCCGCGCGCACGGTGGTTCGAACGAACACGACGGTGATCGGCGCGCTGGCGGTGCGGCGCGGCGACGCGGACGCGCTGATCTGCGGCCTCGACGGGCGGTTCCAGACGCGGCTGAGGCACATCAGGGACATTATCGGCCTTGCGCCCGGCGCGCGCGACTTCGCCGCGCTGTCGCTGGTGATCGCCTCGACGGGCGCGTTCTTTCTCGCCGACACGCATGTGCGTTACGACCCCAACGCCGAAGAGATCGCCGAGGTGGCGATCGCCTGCGCGAGCCATGTGCGCCGCTTCGGCATCACGCCGAAAATCGCGCTGATT
>JBEKSH010000351.1:0-4411 GCA_049517235.1 Roseiarcus sp.
TAGCCTTCCGGCTCGAAGCCCTTGGCCTTGATGGCGGCGACAATTTCTTTGGCCGCCGGGTTATTGCGGGGCTCGGGGCCGAACGACATTAGCGTGCCTTCGACGCCGGGGCCGCCGATCGAGGCGAACTCGTTGTCGGTGATCCCGTCGCCGGAGATCATGACCGTCTTGAGGCCCTGATCGCGCATCTGGCGCAGGATGAGGCCGCCTTCGGTGTGAAGGCCGCCCCACATCAGATACTCGGCGCCGGAAGCCTTGATCTTCGAGACGATCGCCGAAAAGTCCTTGTCGCCAAGGTTCACGCCTTCATACAAGACTTCCTTCTTGCCCCCCGCGTTCATGTAGCCCCTGGCCGCGTCGGCGAGGCCTTGGCCGTAGGTGGTCTTGTCATGCACGATCGCGATCTTGGCGTCCTTAAGCTTGCTAAGGGCGAGATCGGCCCAGAGCCTGCCCTGCTGATCGTCGCGCCCGCAGGTGCGGAACGCATCCCACAGACCGCGTTCCGTGACTTTCGGGTTGGTGGCGGAAGGCGTGATGAACAGGATGCCGTTTTCCGAATAGACCTCGGAGGCGGGAATCGTGACGCCCGAGTTGAAGTGACCGACCACGAATTTGACGCCGTCGCCAACGAACTTGTTTGCAACCGAAACGCCCTGTTTGGGATCGGAGACGTCGTCGCCCGCCTCGACTTCGATCTTCTGGCCGAGAATGCCGCCAGCGGCATTGAAGTCAGCCGCCGCCTGCGCGACGCCGGTCGTCAACTGGGCGCCAAACGAAGCGTTCGGACCGGTGATCGGGCCGGCGACGCCGAGCTTGATCTGGGCGCTCGCGGCGCCCGCCAAAGTCAGGCTCGCGGCGAGCGCGAGGCCGGACAGCCAATATTTCTTCATACACCTACTCCCTCTGTTTCGGGCGCGCCCAAAAGGGCCGCCCCCGGTAGAGACTTCAACCCCACCTTGGCGTGGGATCAGAGCCTGTTTTTGCTCAAGAGTCACCTGAAAAGGGGTGCCCTTAACGATTCCTTCATCATTTGATGAATCGTCCGACCAATAGCCCTAGCGGGCTCGCCAGTTCAACCCGGCTTTCTCGTACGCCCATGAATACTGGGTCGCCATCTGCGTGGCCCGCATCGATTTGTAGCTGATCCAGGCTATCGCCAGCATGACGATCAACGTGACCAGATAGTAATGGATCGACAAAAGCTCCTCCTGGAACAGCGCGAAATGAAGGAAACGGACGGCCGCCGACAGGACCGCCATGGAGGGAATGATGACCCACGCTGGGCTCCACGTCGCCGCCAGCGCTCGTCCGCTGGCCCAGCCCGCCGCGCCGCCCAGGGCGGTCATCAAAACGAACACGAACAGGCCGTTGTCCGTAGTGGTCCAGATAATGCCCGCCATCAATGCCCCCCTTCGAGATAGGCGGCGCGCACTTCGGGCCGCGCCAACAACTCCGCCCCCGACCCCTGCATGGTGATCAGGCCGTTGACCATCACATAGCCCCGATGGGCGAGCTTGAGGGCGTGGAAGGCGTTTTGCTCGACGAGAAAGACGGTCAGGCCTTGCTTCTTGTTGAGGTCGGCGATGACGTTGAAAATCTGTTTGACGATCAGCGGCGCCAGGCCAAGCGAAGGTTCGTCGAGCAACAACAATCGCGGACGGCTCATCAACGCGCGCGCGATCGCCAGCATTTGTTGCTCGCCGCCCGACAGCGTGCCCCCGCGCTGCGGCGCCCGCTCCTTGAGGCGCGGGAACAGGGCAAACATCCGCTCGATATCCTCATTGAAATGAGCGAAGCCGTCGATGGAGGCGCCCATCTGCAAATTCTCGAACACCGTCATGCGCGGAAATATCCGCCGGCCCTCGGGCGCTTGGGCGATCGACATACGGGCGATCTCGTGCGTGGAAAGGCGCGTGATGTCGCGCCCGTCGAAGACGATGGAGCCGCGCCGCGCGCGCGGATTGCCGCAGATCGTCATCATCGTCGTCGACTTGCCCGCGCCGTTGGCGCCGATCAGAGTGACGATTTCGCCCTTGTTGACATCAATATCGACACCCTTGAGCGCCTGAATCTTGCCGTAGAACGTCTCCACCCCGCGCACGGTCAAAAGAGCCTTGCCGGCGGCGGGCGCCAAGGGGGCCGCCCTTTGGGTCATGCTCGCCTGGCTCATGATCCGATCTCCGCTTCGGCGACCGCCAATTCTCCCTCGTCCGCGACGCCGAGATAGGCGGCGATCACTTTGGGATCGTTGCGCACGTCAACGGGCGTGCCGTCGGCGATCTTGGTGCCGTAATCGAGCACGACGACATGATCGGAAATCTGCATGACGACCGACATGTCGTGTTCGATGAGCAGAATGGATGTGTCATGCTGGTCGCGGATCGCATTCAACAGAATGTTCAGGTCGGCCGACTCGCGCGGATTGAGGCCGGCGGCCGGCTCGTCCAGGCATAACAGGGTGGGATCGGTGCACATCGCGCGGGCGATTTCGAGCCGTCGCTGCGCGCCATAGGGCAATTCGCCCGCCGGGTCGTCGGCGCGATCGAGAAGGCCGATCTTGTCGAGCCAGTAAGTGGCCCGCTGCACGGCCTTGGCCTCGCTGGCGCGATAGCTGGGAGCGCCGAACATGCCCAGCACCGTGAAGCCACTCGCCAGCATCAGCGTGTTGTGATGGGCGACCATCAGGTTTTCCAGCACCGTCATGCCTTGGAACAGGCGGATGTTCTGGAACGTGCGGGCGACTTTCGCGCGCCAGCCGATTTCATTGCCCGCCATGCGCTCCAGCAGATACAGCTCGCCCGAGCCAGATACGGCGTGCCGCGCGGGCGAGCGCGTGAGCGCCTCCACATCCGCCGCCGCCGCGACGCCTTGGCGCGCGAGCGCGAGGCGGCCCTCGGTCGGCTTGTAAAAGCCGGTGACGCAATTGAAGACGGTGGTCTTGCCCGCCCCGTTCGGCCCGATCAGCGCGGTGATGTCGCCGCGCCCGACCTGAAAGGACAGATTGTTGACCGCGACGAGACCGCCAAAGCGCATCGTCAGATGCTCGACCACCAGGAGCGGGTTGTTCATCCAGCGCATCAACCATGCCCCTCTTTGACAAGCGAGCCCGAGACGGCCTTTTTCTCTTTGAGGAAAATCGAGGGGGAGCGCGTCGAGACGAAGCCGCGCGGCCTCAGGACCATCATGACGACCATGGCCAGGCCAAACAGCAGCCCGCGGTATTGCGCGGGATCGAAATCTGGAATCCCGAACGCCCAATTCGCGAAAACCCGCAGGGGCTCGAGTTCGCGCAGGATTTCGAAGCCGCCAATGAGAAATATGGCGGCCAAAGCCACGCCGATCTGCGACCCCATGCCGCCCAGCACGACGATGGCGAGAATCGTCGCCGATTCGTTGAAGGTGAAGCTCTCGGGGCTGATGAAGCCTTGCCGCACGGAGAAAAACGAACCGGCGAGGCCGCCGAAAAACGCCCCGAGCGCGAAGGCGGTGAGCTTGGTGTTGCGCGTGTTGATGCCGAGCGACCGGCAGGCGATTTCATCCTCGCGCAACGCCTCCCAGGCGCGCCCGATGGGCAGCCGCCGTAGACGCAAGGTCACGAAACTGGTGATCAGCGCGAGGCACAGGATCAGATAGTAAAGGAAGACCTTGGCGTGGATCGAGGAATATTCGAGGTGAAAAATATCCGCGAAACCCCCGGGCTGGTCGCGGAACGGGATGCCGAAGAAGCTGACCTTCGGGATCGACGCGATGCCGGCGTAGCCGCCCGAAAAGGCGATCCAGTTGATGAGCACGAGACGGATCATTTCGCCGAAAGCCAGCGTCACGATCGCGAGATAATCGCCGCGCAGGCGCAGAACGGGAAAGCCCAGGATGACGCCCCATAGAGCGGCGAGAATGCCGGCGACCGGCAGGCATATCCAGAACGACAGGCCGAAGGTCGTCGCGAGCAGCGCGTAGGAATAAGCGCCGACCGCATAGAAGGCGACATAGCCGAGATCGAGCAGGCCGGCGAGGCCGACCACGATATTGAGTCCCCAGCCCAGCATCACATAGATGAGGATCTGAATGCCGTAACTGTCGATCCATTTGAGCGAGCCCGAGGGGCCCAGCACGGCCAACGTCGCCAGCGGAAAGGCGAAAAGAACCAAGAGGCCGAAGGCGCCGATGTAGCGCGCGATGAACGCGGCGCTCGCCGAGGGCGCCGAGGGCGCCGCGACAGCCGCGACCGGACGATCGACCTTGGGCCGCGCCTGATAAAGCGAAACAGCCAGGCGCCCGGCAAAGACGATCCCGCAAAGGATGGCGACGGACCATGGCCGCCAGATCAGGAAAAGATTGCCGTCGTTGTCCGATTCGGCATGCAGCATGACGATCGGAAAACAAAGGGCGAAAGTCAGCAAGGCCGCGAGGA
>JBEKSH010000352.1:0-4407 GCA_049517235.1 Roseiarcus sp.
AAATATACCGCAAACTAGATAACCAATTCTAAATCGAGATCATAAGTTTGCACTTACAATCAAAATAGCATGAGCACTACAGCGCATCGGACGTCCGCCAGCTTCGCGAAAATCACCCAGGCGTGATCGTGTTGGCTCATCCCGAATGTCCGCCCGATGTGCTGGCGGAGGCGGATTTCGCGGGCTCCACAGCCGCTATGTCGGACTATGTGGCGCGGCGGAAACCGCCGCGCGTCGTGCTTTTGACCGAATGCTCGATGAGCGACAACGTTTCTGTGGAGCATCCCGAGCTCGAGTTCATCCGTCCCTGCAATCTCTGTCCGCACATGAAGCGGATCACCTTGAAGAACATCCGGGCGTCGCTCGAAGAAAATCGACATGTCGTGACGATCGACCAGTCCATCGCCAAACGCGCGCGTCTGGCCGTCGAGCGGATGTTGGAGATCTGATGCACAACCTCAGCCATCTGGACGGCCTACCCGTCATCATCGGCGGCGGGATAGCCGGGCTGATGACCGCGCTGCGTCTGGCGCCGCAGCCGGTCGTGCTTCTTTGCCGCGCTCCGCTCGGAATCGGGACGGCGAGCTCCCTGGCTCAGGGCGGCGTCGCGGCGAGCATCGGCGTTGATGATGACCCGGCGCTGCATCTTGCCGATACGCTCGACGCCGGCGACGGGCTCTGCGACGCCGGCGTCGCCAGGCGGATTGTGCAAGCCGCCGCGCAGACGATCGAGGCCCTGGCGCGGTATGGCGTCCGGTTCGATCGCGCACAGGACGGCGCGCTTCTTTGCGGTCTTGAGGCAGCCCATAGTCGCCGCCGCATTATCCATGCGGCGGGCGATGCGACCGGGGCCGAAATCATGCGGGCCTTGGTCGAAGCGGTGCGTTTGACACCCTCGATTTGCGTGCTGGATCGCATCGGCGCGCGTCGGCTGGTGGCGGAGGAGAACGCCATCGTCGGCGTCCTGTGCGATGGACCAACGGATTCGTTCGCCCTCGCCACCGACCGGGTCGTCATCGCCACCGGCGGCGTCGGCGGACTGTTTCTTGAGACGACCAATCCGGCCGGCAGCTTTGGGCAGGGATTGGCGCTTGCCGCGCGGGCCGGAGCCGAACTCGCCGATCTCGAATTCATCCAGTTCCATCCGACGGCGCTCGATGTCGCGACCCGTCCGATGGCGCTCGTCAGCGAGGCGGTGCGGGGCGAAGGGGCGTTGCTGGTGGACGAGACCGGCTGCCGTTTCATTGTCGGCCACCCCGGCGCGGAACTGGCGCCCCGTGACGTCGTCGCCCGGGCGGTCTGGGGCCATCTTGCCAAGGGACATCGCGTGTTTCTCGACGCCCGCCGGGCGCTCGGAACCAAGTTCGCGGCGCGCTTTCCAACCATCGAAGCCGTTTGCCGACGGGCTGGCATCGATCCGGCGAAACAGCTCATTCCGGTCCGGCCGGCCGCGCATTACCATATGGGCGGCATTGCCGTGGACGATGCGGGACGCGGTTCTGTCGGCGGCCTATGGGCCTGCGGCGAGGCGGCTTGCACCGGGCTGCACGGCGCTAACAGGCTCGCCAGCAATTCACTGTTGGAAGCTGCTTCTACCGCCGCTTGGGTCGCCCAGGACATTGGCGGGTCGAGCGCCCGAACACGGGTCAGGCGGCGCCCGGAGACGGTCGCAAAAACGCTATCGATGACGCCAGACCCGTTCCTGGTGCGACCGATCCTGTCGCGCGGTATTGGCGTCATGCGAGATCGCGGAGGGTTGAGCGACGCGGCGGCAGCGCTCTTGCCGTTCGCAACAAGCCAATGCGCCGCGTCCGAGCCGGCGATCGTCGGCCTGATGATCGCCATCGCGGCGCTGCGCCGAGAAGAAAGCCGCGGCGCGCATTCTCGAACGGATTTTCCGCAGCGAGCAGCGCCCGCGCGTCGCTCGACCCTGCGCCTCGACGAGGCGTTCGCTTCGGCGCGCGAACTTGACGCGCCAACCATGCATTTGGCCCGGAGGGCCTGAGAGATGAGCGTTTCCCCGCTTCCCACCATCATGCTTGAACCCCTGGCGCGCGCCGCTCTCCTGGAGGATCTCGGTCGGGCAGGGGACTTGACCACCGACGCGATCGTGCCGGCGGGCAAACTCGCGACGACCACACTGGCGGCGCGCCAGCCGGGGGTCCTCGCGGGTCTCGATTTGGCGACCCTCGTGTTTCGTTTGATCGATCCAGCGATAGAGGTGCGTTTCGAGCGGCGGGACGGCGATGAGGTCGCCACAGGAGAGGCCATCGCGTCAATTCGGGGGCCGGCGCGCGGCATTTTGACCGCCGAGCGGACCGCACTCAATTTCCTGTGCCGGTTGAGCGGCATCGCAACCGCGACGGCATCAATTGTCGCCTCCGTTTATGGGCATAAGGCGCGCATCGTCTGCACACGAAAGACAACGCCTGGATTGCGCGCGATCGAGAAATACGCCGTCCGAGCGGGTGGAGGGTCCAATCACCGCTTTGGCCTCGACGACGCCGTGCTGATCAAGGACAATCACCTGGCGATCGCTGGCGGCGTTCGTCCGGCAGTGGAGCGCGCCCGGACGGGCATTGGCCATTTGGTCAAGATCGAATTGGAGGTCGACACGCTCGTCCAGCTCGAGGAAGCGCTCGAACTTGGCGTGGACGCCGTCCTGCTCGACAATATGACGATCGACGAACTGCGTCGCGCGGTGGCGATGGCGGCGGGCAAGGCGATCACCGAGGCGTCGGGACGCGTAACGCCAGTGACGGCTCCGGCGATCGCCGCGACGGGCGTCGATCTGATTTCGGTCGGCTGGCTCACGCACAGCGCGCCTATCCTCGATATCGGATTGGACTTCTGCGCATAGTCGACGCGAATCGGCGCTGCGTTCCACCCTGCAGAATGGGGTCAACATTTGACGCCCAAACACATGCCCTCGGAAAGCAATCAAGTTGGTCGACGGGATCGATTATTTTCGACGCTCGCGCAAGCGCTGCCTCGGGCCCGACGCGATCTATTCGGGTGGACGGCCGCCGTTTGAATCTACGGAGGCCGTACTTTTCGATTATTTCGAGTCGAGGGTATTCTGATTTCGCGCTGTCACGCTGCTGCTCCGCGATGGCGCGGACCATTGAGCCGGACTTCCGGCGGCGGTTCCCCTGATAGCAAAAAGAGCTGTCGTACGGCCGGTGGATACCATTTGGTTCCATTGCGTGCCGCTTGGATTTCCAATCGAGTGAGTTCGACCGCGATCCCGTGCAGTGATTTGCCGCTTGCGCACAGCTCGCGGAGCAACGGCGCCATCGCCACAGCGCGATCCTTCGCTCGTTTGAACTTCGCAGCTCTGGCGGCGTCGAGGTCTTCCGGGCGGCGAACGCGACAACCTCTCAAGTGTTCGGCGAACTTCACGCCTCGCGCGCTCGCAGCGGCACATGCCGCTCTGCTGCGCTCGGACATGATCTGTAGCTCGTATTCCGCCACCGCGGCCAAGATATGAATGGTGAACCAGTTGGCCTCAGGAAAATCCGCGGCAACGAAATCTGCTCCGGTTTCCATCAGCTTGGAGATCAGTGCGACGCAGCGCGAAAGGCGGTCCAGCCTGGCGATTAGCAAAGTCGCGCTATACACCCGGCAAAGCCTTAAAGCCTCCAGGAGTTTCGGGCGGTCGCTCTTCGCCCCGCTTTCGACCTCCGTGAGTTCGGCCAGCAGCTCCCCAGGCCTTGTCTCCAGGAAATGCCGCACGGCCAATTGCTGACCCTCCAGTCCGAGACCCGAGCGGCCCTGTCGCGGAGTCGAAACGCGGTAGTAGGCGACATACCGGCGCTCCGTCACGCTTTGCCTCCATTGCCTTGTCCGCTCGCGCGCCCGGCAGAGTGCCGACGGCGTCGACCGTCCAGAAAAGCCTTGCCTACGCAGCTTGCTGAGACGGTCCGAACGCGTCAGCCGTTCCTTGAAGCAGCCGCCATACCCTTGCGATGCACCATTTTCCATTTCGGGGCGTCGTGAGATTTTGTCGGTTCAGTTCGTCAGCGACCAACGCAAGCGTCCTCCCGCTCGACCGCAGATTCCACGCGATAGGTGCGATTTCCTCCGCCCTCCTTCTGGCCCGGATGCTGTGATGATGCGGGCACGCAGCCGCGGCTTCGGCGATGCCGGCAAATTCGTTCGCCGAGAGCGAGAGAATCCTTTGTACCGCGGATGGCTGCCATCTGCCTCCTTTAAGAGTCGGTATTCCCCGGCGATCGAGCTCGGCGGCGATCTCGGGGTTGGTCCGTCCAGTCGCCTTAAGTTCCCAAACGACCGGCGCGAGCTGTTTCGCCTGCCTATCTGCGCGAAGGCGTCGAGAGCCGAGGATTTTCTCTTCGCCGGACGGTCCAAACTCGCCCGCACTGCCGCGAAGAATCTTACTGACCG
>JBEKSH010000353.1:0-4406 GCA_049517235.1 Roseiarcus sp.
ACCCGACATTGGGCCTGTTGGCGGCGGCCCAGTCGAGCGCCGCCAACACGCCGGCCAGCGGACCCGCGAATCCTTCCACGGCGTCGGCGACGACCGGCAGGCCGAAGGCGGCGAAGCGCGCCGGATCGCCATTGGCGCTGAGGATGAGCCCGTCGCATTGCGGGGCGAGGCGCGCGACGACGCGCTCGAGCATCGTGCGGCCGCCGACCTTGACCATCGCCTTGTCGCCCCCGCCCATCCGCCGGGCGAGCCCGCCCGCCAACACGACGCCGAGCGTCGCGGCAAGGTCAATGGTCATCGGCGCCGCGCGACGATCACGACCGGGCGCCTCGCGCCCGAGGGATCGCGACCTCGAGCGCCTTCATATTGCGCGACTGGGCGCCAAGCCCGAGCATCAGACGCGGCAAGCTGATCCTCTCGATGAAATCCGCCACGCCGCCGAAATCAAGATTTTCTCTGGCGCGATTGGCGGCGGCTATGGCGATCAGATCATCGCACTTTTGTTGCAAATGCAACGGCGTCGATCCAGCGCCCTCGCGAAATTCAGTCGCGGAGTTCCAGTTCCACGTTGGCCGTCCGGATCGCCTCCCACGAGGCGTTGTCGGCGCCGCGCAAGATCGTGTCCCAATTGGTGGTGCAGGGCAATGTAACCTTCAATGAGCTGACGGAATGGATCGCCCTTCGCAAAGCACGACCGTCAAGGCGGTCCGAGCCCCTTGATGGCCACGAGACCATTCATGATGAGTTCGCGCCCTGTGCTTCGGGCGAAACCACTATTGAGGCGGCATACCGAGTGATGAAGCAAGAGCAAAAGAAGGCCTAAGAAATTTCCCAAGACCTGGCCTAACCATCACCGCGCTTCAATCGGACCACGCCCCTTTTCCGCAAATGACGGAATCAGGCGAAAGCGACTTCGTCGACCCTCAGCTAAGCGCACCTCGCGAAATGCGATGGGTAATCGCACGAAGCACGGTAAAATACAGATTTCCTAACTGTTTACGTTTGGTATCCACATCTCTTTGCGAGATCGTTTAATTGCACCGTACATTTTCCTTTACAGTCGGCCATTGTCGCGCTCAAGTCGCCAATCGCGAGATGCGCTGCGCTGTTAATCTTCTCTAATTCAACAAAGGACTCTTTGAGAAAGTTAATTCCGAGAAATTCCTCGAGAGTTACCTTCGATTCACGAAATTCCTCAAGGCGAACCGTCTTGACTCGTAATGGGTACGCGATTTCAAGATCCAAATAATATCTCGTCACACGCGTCCAACGAGTTGCGAATTCTTGATAAATCTCTTCAATTTTTGAGGCGTCATTTCTGGCGAGGGAGTCCATAATATCTTGTCGCCTCCATGCAATCATACTGCTTTCAATTGTCGCTACGGGCGAGCGGACTAGATGAATAATTGACGATTTCGGAAACGCCGCCAAAAGCGCTTCCGCGACTCGGTCGTCAGGCCCATACCTGATCTCTTTGAAACCCCACCGTGTCTTCCCAGCGGGGATGTTCGCGGCGCACAGTAGTAATATTGCATGGCGTAACACAGCGTCCAGAGTATCGGTTCTGAATCGATTAAGCCATGCAATGTCGTTATCCGTATTGCGGTCGGCATTTTTGATTATCGTTTCTAGAGGTTGTTCCTCGTGCTTAAAGCAAAAATCGATTATATTACGGTTGTTCTTCACTCGTTCGACCCAGTCCTTCAAGCCTCGCAGAATTCCGTCGTGCTCCCCCCAGAGCCAAATGTTCGTATTCAGACAAAACTCCTTCTGCACGTAGGTCGATCCGCATCGGCCGGTCCCCAATAAGAAAACAGGTCGTTCCTGGTCCAAATTCATAGCCTGCTCCGCGTGCAAAAGGTGTCCCCCGCGACGAAAAGGTCGAACAAGCGCTAAAGGAGCGACGCCACGTAATCATGGCGTCAAAGCAAGCTGCTTTCTCCATGATGTCGCGGGTCGGTAGCGATCTATCGGCCGTGCAAATCATGTCCACGCCATAGGACGGACGCGACGAGGTATATAATCGTGCCTGACTGATCAAAAGCCACCATCAGGACCGGCAAGCTCAGCGCTACGAGCGCGACCGAGGGAAAAGGGCGCTGGTGCGAGATCAGAGCAAGAACGTCGACCGCTGAACAGATACTCTCTACGTCGGATCTATAGCCGACCCAGTGAACGGAAATTCCAGATCGAGTTCGCGTCCGGCACACGATCTGCGAGCGTCAGCCCTAAAAGGCGCATGAATGACATGCGATTCTTGATCGGATATTCCGTCCGCTGGTCCGACAGCGAATGGGTCGCCTTCAAGATCAGGGCCTTGAACATCGGGATGTGGTCATAGGACGCGCGGCCGCGTTTGACCCGGTCGCTCCTCGGAACTACGCGCTCGAGATAGCGCCGGGATAACTCGAAATCGATAATCGCGTCCAACCATTCGAGATCGTCGCCTTCATCCGAAACTCATCCGTTGACGATCAGAGCAATTCTTGGCCGCGCGGCCGCCGCCAGTTGCAGCAGATACGCCCCATATTCCGTGCTCTTCATCGACATGCCGATCGTCTCGAGTCTGTTGCGGTCGATCCACCCCCTGTCGAAGGCGATTTCCTCGGGACAGCCGATTTTCAGGCCCTGCCGATGTTCGATGGTGCGGATGAATTCTCCCGCCTCCATCATCGAATCATGGGTTCCGGTGTCGAGCCAGGCGAAGCCGCGGGCGAGCCGCTCGACCTTGAGCTTGCCGCGCCGCAGATAGGCGTTGTTGACGTCGGTGATCTCGAGCTCGCCGCGCGGCGACGGCTTGACCGCCTTGGCGATGTCGACGACGTCGCTATCGTAGAAATACATGCCGGTCACCGCCCAATCCGATTTCGGATGGCGCGGCTTCTCTTCGATCGACGTCGCAAAGTCGCTCTCGTCGAAAGCGACCACGCCATAGCGCTGGGGATCCTTGACGCGGTAGGCGAACACGGTCGCGCCGTTGTTGCGCCGCACGATCGAGCGGAGCACCGACCCCAAGCCGCCGCCATAGAAGATATTGTCGCCCAGGATGAGCGCGGCGGCCTCGCCGGCGAGAAACGACTCGCCCAGAATGAACGCGTCCGCCAGACCGCGGGGCTCGCTCTGCACGGCGTAGCTGAGGCTGATCCCCCAGCGGGAGCCGTCGCCAAGAAGGTCGGCGAACGTCGGCGTGTCGCGCGGCGTCGATATGATCAGAATTTCGCGAAGCCCCGCCAGCATGAGAACAGACAGCGGATAATAGATCATCGGCTTGTCGTAGACCGGCAGCATCTGCTTGCTGACGGCGAAGGTCAGCGGGAAAAGACGCGTGCCGGCGCCGCCAGCCAGTATGATGCCTTTCATCGCGTTGGTTCCTCACTCGACCGTTTGACCAAGCGGTCGTTCGAACGATCGGCAATGGAGGCCTGCCAGGCCGGATTGGCGGCGTCGGCGAGCTTGTCGATATTCACCCCCGCGCCAGCCCTCGCCCGCAACGAGCCAGCGGCAAACCGCAGAGCCGATAAATTCCGCGCCGCCGGTCACGATCCCCTTCATGACTAGAACCTCGTTGCTCACACCGGCGCCGGGAAAGGGTCTCGGGCGGATCGGCGATGGAATGGGGAGGCGGCCTCGCATCCGGGGCTGCGACAGGCCCGATGTCCGTCATCGGATGGCGATGACTGCGCAGCCGCATCATTTGTCGATGACGCCATCGGTGGTCGCCGGCATGGCCTCTCCGGTTGACGGCCATGATGATTAGTTTCTGAGGGAAACCAACAAGGTTGTCGAGTCGATAGAGACCGCGGCCTTCAGAACGCCGTGTTAACGAAAATTGAATGTTTATCCAGAGTAGTCAATTTGCGCGAATATTAAGGAGCTTATGTAGATTAGTTTAGCAACTCAGTTTTACTCTCGGGAAGCCGAATATTTATATTTAATGTTTATTATCGCGGAGGCGGATTGCTAACCCTCTTTGCGATCGGTCGTTGCCCAAACGACGAGACTTGGGCTCGATCCGCTGACGCCGTCGCCGGGGCGCCGGCGGCGCCGCGGCGCGGCTGCATGATCGCCAAGTCGGGCGCGGGAATCCTCGGGCGCATCGTCGAGAGCCCCGTCCGGTCCTTCAACCGCGCGCGCTCAAATCGAGCGTGCGCGTTTTGCCAACCCGGATACTCGCTGGTCCGGCTCAACGCCGGAGTCGCCCGGATCGCCCGCCGGGCGAGAATGCAAAACGTGAAAGTGTTCGACATGAAACCCTTTCAAAGGAAGTCCGATCCCCGCCAACAACAGGAGCTCCTCGTGCGGCGCGTGCTCAATGCGGGATCGGGACCCCAATCTTCCCGCCATTTGCATCCGATGTTTCGAACGGAGAATTGGGCCGAGGTTCGCTTCGACATCGACCCGCAGAC
>JBEKSH010000354.1:0-4401 GCA_049517235.1 Roseiarcus sp.
TGACGAGGCGCGCGAGCGTAAAGGTTCTTCATGCAACGCGGTGATCCGGGGCCGTTGCGATCGAACGTTTTCGACGGCGTGATGGTGCTGCCAGAGAGGATTGAACTCTCGACCTCTCCCTTACCAAGGGAGTGCTCTACCACTGAGCTACGGCAGCTTTGTCCCATCCGGGCCAAGAATCGGCGGCCGATCGGCGAAACGCGCGCGTTGTGCCACAGGGCCCCGCCCGATGCAACACGCGCTAGAGATCGATCACCGTCTCGCTTTCCAGCTCCACCGGGCCGGTCATCAGCACGTGATTGTCGCTTTGCCGCCACTCGATCGTCAGGTCGCCGCCGGGCAGCGTCACCAGCGCCTTGCGGTCGGTCAGGCCCTTGCGCACGGCGGCGACCAGCGCCGCGCAAGCGGCCGAACCGCAGGCCCGCGTCAAGCCGACCCCGCGTTCCCACACCCGCAGGCGGATATGATCGCGCGCCGCGACATGGGCGAGCGAAATATTGGCCCTGTCGGGGAACATCGGGTCATGTTCGAGCCGCGGGCCGATCGCCGCCAGATCGTAGGCGTCCGGGTCGCGCACCCAGAAGATCGCGTGCGGATTGCCCATATTGACCACCGAAGCGGCGCCCAGATCGGCGCCCGCCGTTGGCAAAGTCACGCTCGTCGTATCGGAAACGGCGCGGCGCAGCGGGATTTCGCTCCACGCCAGACGCGGCTCGCCCATGTCGACGCGGAACGAGAATTCGCTCTCGCGCCGGCATTCGAGAACGCCGGCGGCTGTCTCGAGCCGCAGAACCCGCCGGGTCCCGCCGCGCATCAGCCAATAGGAGACGCAGCGCGTGCCGTTGCCGCAGGCGCCGGCTTCGCCGCCGTCGTTGTTGTAGATGCGCACGTATGCGTCGGTCCCGGCCCGGCGCGGGTCGGACAGCGCCATCAGCTGATCGAAAGCCAGGCCCTTCGTGCGATGGATGGCGCGAACCTGGTCGGCGGTCAGCGCAACGTCGGCGCCGCGCAGGTCGAGGACTACGATCTCATTGCCGGCGCCATTCATCTTGGCGGCGGGGCGGCGGGTCAGGGCGGCTGCGGGGGCGGAAATTTTGTTTTCTCCAGTCATGAAAACAAACCGGCGGCCTTCGTCAGCCAGCTCGCCGGACGCGCGCTAGCGCCCGGCGCCGGCCTTGTCGATCACCCGCGCGCCCAGACGCGCGAGCGCTTCGCGAAGCTCCCCGGCTTCGATCGGCGCGGCGTATCCTTCGGCCAATTCCCTGGCCCGCGCGCTCGGCGGCGCCGCCTTTGGCGCGCGCTTTCCCGCGCTGTCAAGCGGCCCCTGGCGAAAGGCGATCTTGCCGACGCAGCGCCAGCCCAGATGCGCGTTGACGCGTCCGATGATGACCGCCGCCGAATGCTGGACCTCCAGCGCGAAGGCGCCCTCGACGCGCAGGACCAGCGTCGCCAGCGCCGCCGGCGTGTCAGGATCGCGCCGCAGCGTTCGCGGCCATTGCACCTCGATCGGGCGACAGCCGCCGGCGAGACGCGCGCCGGCGATCTCGCTCCAGTCGGTCACCAGGCTCGTCTCGCCCAGACCTTGCCGCGCCAGGGCCGGCTCGACGAGTTCCGCCAAAAAAGCGCCAAGCGGCGCGGCGCCGCCGCGGCGCGTCCAGCCTGGCGGTTTCGTCATGGGCCTCGTTCCCCTATGGTCGGCGCGATGAAATCCAGTCTAGACCCTCGCCGCCCGGATGCGAAGCCCGGGGAGACGTCCCGCCGCGTCCTCGACTGGTGGGACCGCCATCGCCGAAGCCTGCCCTGGCGGGCCGCGCTCGGCCAAAGCGCCGACCCCTACCGCGTCTGGCTGTCTGAGATTCTTCTGCAACAGACCAATGTGCAGACGGCGCTTCCCTATTTCGAGCGATTCGCGGCGCTGTGGCCGCGCGTCGAAGACCTCGCCGCCGCCCCGCTGGAAGACGTCATGCGCGCCTTCGCCGGGCTCGGCTATTATTCGCGGGCGCGCAACATGCATGCCTGCGCGCGCGAAATCGCGCGGCGCGGCGGCGCCTTTCCGCCGGGGGAGGCCGAGTTGCGCGCGCTGCCCGGGGTGGGCGCCTACACGGCGGCGGCGATCGCCGCCATCGCGTTCAACCGGCATGCTTCTCCGGTGGACGGTAATATCGCGCGCATCATGACGCGCCTGCGCGTCATCGACGCGCCGATCGCCAAGGCCAGAGGCGCCATCGCCGCCGCCGCCGCCGCGCTGACGCCCGTCGACCGGCCGGGCGATTTCGCGCAGGCGCTGATGGATATCGGGGCGACCATCTGCGCGCCGCGCAACCCGGACTGCCCGGCTTGCCCCTTGCGGCCGGCCTGCGCCGCCGCCGCGACGGGACAGCCGCAGGCCTATCCCCGCAAGGAGAGCCGCAAGGCGCGCCCGCAACGCCGGGGCGCGGCGTTCTTCGCGCAGGCGTCGGATGGAAGCATTCTGCTTCGCGCCCGCCCGCCCGAAGGGCTGCTGGGCGGCACCGTGGAATTGCCGGGCACGCCATGGTCGGTCGACTTTGCGTCCGATGCAGCGGCGAGCGCGGCGCCCTTTGCGGCGCTGTGGCGCCTGGCGCCGGGGTTGGTCGAGCAGGCGTTCACCCATTTCTCGCTTCGCCTGAACGTCTATGTCGCGCGCCTTGCGGGAAAGCCGCCGGCGCACGACGGCTGCTTCTGGGTCGCGCAGCGGGAGATCGAGCGCGTGGCGCTGTCGAGCGTGATGCGCAAGGCCGTCGCCCATGCGCTGATCTTTGCGCGCGGCGACGAGGACGCGCCCGAAGCCCGGCGCGTCAATAAGCGCCGGAATGGGCCTTCGACGAAAAGACCGTCATCGCCAGAATCTTGACGTCGAGCCACAGGGACCAGTTGTCGATATAGTAGAGATCGTGCTCGACCCGCTGGCGCATTTTCTCTTCGGTGGCGATTTCGCCGCGCAGCCCGCACACCTGGGCCCATCCGGTGATGCCCGGCTTGACGTTGTGGCGTCGGGCGTACTGGGCGATTCGCCGCTCGTATTTCTGGTCATGAGCGAGCGCGTGCGGCCTCGGGCCGACCAGCGACATGTCGCCCGCCAGCACATTCAAGAGTTGTGGCAGTTCGTCGATGCTGGTCTTGCGCAGAAGAGCGCCGATGCGGGTCACCCGCGGATCGAAGCGCGTCGCCGAAACGAGCCGGGAATCGTCCTCCATCGTCGTCATCGTGCGAAATTTGACGATCCGGAACGGCTCCTGGTTGAAGCCGTAGCGTCGCTGCAGAAAAAACACCGGGCCCGGTCCGTCGAGCCGGATAAGCAGCGCCACGACGGCGAACAGCGGCGCCAGCAGGATGAGCGCCAGCGAAGCCGCCGCCGTGTCGAAGACCCGCTTCTCGATGCGCTGCAGGAGCGAAAGCGGCCGGCGCGTCAGATTGAGGCTGGCGATCGGCCCGAGCTGGGCCACTTGCGCTTCGCTGAAACGATCGAGGATCGCCTCGGGACCGAGATGAATCTCGGCCGGCGTGCGCAGGAAAGTGTCGACGCAGGCCTCGATGGTCCGGGTCTGCGACCACGGAACCGCGATGAATATGTCGTCGGGGCGCAACATGCGCACCGTCGCGGCGGCGAGCGCGAGATCGTCGCCAAGATGGGCGTCCCCTTCGCGCAGCATCGCGGCGGCGACGATCTCCATGCCGGACTTGGACAAGTCATAGCGCCGCACGAAGTCGGACAACTGACTCTCGCAGCCGACGACGACCAACCGGCGCGGCGGCAGCAATCCCATTCGTTTCGTCGCATCGGCGAGCCGCACCATGACGGCGCGCATGCCGCCGAGCGCCGCCAGGCCGACGATATACAACACGCCGGTCGCGCCGCGCGAAAACACGTCCGTGGTTTTGGTGGCGAAGCCGAGCGCGAACACGCAGAAAAAGGCGAGGTTCCAAACCGAAACGCAACGGCCGAAATGACCAGAAAACGATTCGAATCGCCTTATCCCGTATTCACTGCGTTGAATATTTGAAATGACGACCAGCGCGCCGACGACGACGCCCAGTTCGGTGACCGGTTCGACGGCGGGCAGGAGTCCGAACGTCCCCAGCTTGTAGATGACGTTCGAGGCGGCCGCGGCCAAAACCACGGCGCAAAAATCGCACAACGCGGCGAACCAGCCAAAGCCGATTTCGACGATTCCTTTGGGCGCGCTCGCCCATCGGCGACGGTGGATCCGTCGCGCGGGTTCGGCGGTGGACTGGCGTCTCGCGGCCCGAAGCGCCCCCGTCGATGCCCCGCCAACTTGCATCCCTCATCGCTCCATTTTGGGACGAACGCCGACGGCGTCGCGCAAAAGCCGGCCCCGCACGATTCCATGGCAAGCGCCGTGCCGACGGCGGCGAGCGCGC
>JBEKSH010000355.1:0-4384 GCA_049517235.1 Roseiarcus sp.
CGCCGTTCGATTCGAACGCGCGCCGCCACACCAGCTTCGCCTCGGTCTGGGTCTATCCGGTGGTCGACGACCGCATCGTCATCGACGTCGATGAAGGCGATTGCCGGATCGACGTCTATCGCGCCTCGGGCGCCGGCGGCCAGCACGTCAACAAGACGGAATCGGCGGTGCGCATCACCCATCTGCCGACCGGCATCGTCGTCGCCTGCCAGTCCGAGCGCTCGCAGCACAAGAACCGCGCCACCGCCTGGGGCATGTTGCGCGCGCGGCTTTACGAGCGCGAACTCGAATTGCGCGAAGCGGCGGTGAGCGCCGATTCCGCCTCCAAGACCGAAATCGGCTGGGGCCACCAGATCCGCTCCTACGTGCTGCAGCCCTACCAGATGGTCAAGGACCTGCGCACCGGCCATGTCTCGGGAACGCCCGCCGACGTGCTGGACGGCGACCTCGACGCGTTCATGGAGGCTTCGCTCGCCCAGCGGCTGTCGGGCCGCACGGTGGCGGTGGAGGATGTGGAGTAGGCGGCAGGCGGCGCCGCGCAAGCTATGGCGCCGGCTCGCCTCCGGAACGCCTTTGCGTCACGCCTTCGCCTTCACGTAGTCGCCCGGCGCATCGGCGAGCGCCTTCAGCTTTCCCTCGCCAGGCTGCCGGGCCGGAACCCTCTCGGGCGCTTGCTGGGCGACCCACGCCGCCCAGTCCGGCCACCAGCTGCCGGGATTCTCGGTCGCGGCGGCGACCCATCCGTCAAACGCGCCGCCGGGCGGTCCGCCGGTCCAATACTGGTATTTGGGCTTGTCGGGAGGATTGATGACGCCGGCGATGTGGCCGGAACCGGCCATGACATAGCGCACCGGGCCGCCGAAAAATTGCGCGCCGAGGAACACCGACCTTGCGGGCGCGATATGGTCTTCGCGGGTGGCCAGCTCATAGATCGGGACCATCACTTTCGACAGGTCGAGCGTCTTGCCGGCCAGCACCATGCGCCCGCGCGTCAAATTGTTTTCGAGATAGCAATTGCGCAAATAGAACGAATGATTGGCGGCGGGCATTCGCGTCGAGTCCGAGTTCCAGACCAGCAGGTCGAAGGGCGCCGGCTCCTGGCCCTTCAGATAATTGTTGACGAAATAGGACCATATGAGGTCGTTGGGCCGCAGCATGTTGAAGGCGCCGGCCATGTCCAGGCCGTCGAGATAGCCTTTGTCGGCCATCTTCTCCTCGACCGCCTTGAGCCGCTCGCAATCGACGAAGACCTTGAGGTCGCCGGCGTCGGTGAAATCGACCTGCGTCGCAAACAGCGTCGCGCTGGCGATGCGCTCGTCGCCGGTCTGCGCCATATAGGCGAGCGCGATGGCGAGCAACGTGCCGCCCACGCAATAGCCGATCGCCGCCGCCTCGCGCTCGCCGGTCGCCTGCTCGATCGATTCGAGGGCGGCGAAAATCCCCTCGCGCATATAGGCTTCGAAGCCCTTTTGCGCATGCCGTTCGTCGGGATTGACCCAGGAGATGACGAAGACGGTGAGGCCCTGCGCCACCGCCCAGCGGACGAACGATTTTTCGGGATTGAGATCGAGCACGTAGTATTTGTTGATCCACGGCGGCACGATCAGCACCGGGCGCTTGTAGACCGTCGCCGTCGAGGGCGCATATTGAATGAGCTCCATCAGCTCATTGCGGAAGATGACTTTGCCGGGCGTCGCCGCCATGTTCTGACCAAGGACGAACTTGCTCGCGTCGCTCTGCCGGATGCGCAGATTGCCATGGCCCGCTTCGATGTCCTGCGCCATCATGCGAAGGCCGCGCACCAGATTCTCGCCGCTTTCGGCCAGGGTGGCGCGCATCAATTCCGGGTTGGTCGCGATGAAATTCGAGGGCGACAGCGCGCCGGCCAGCTGGCGCACATAGAACTGCGCCTTGTCGCGCGTATGCGGATCGAGCTCGTCGGCCTTTTTGACGAGGTCGCCGGCCCAGCGCGTGGTCATCACATAGGCCTGGGCGAGAAAGTCAAAGTACGGGTTCGTTCGCCACTCGGGATCGGCAAAGCGTTTGTCGTTCGGCTCGGGCGCGGCGATCGGCTGGACTTGTTCGCCGTTCAGGCGTTGGAGCGTCGCCGCCCACAGCGCCATGAACTGCGTGGAAAGCGCCGCTTGCGCCTGGAAGGCGCGCTGCGGGTCGGAATAATAGTGTTCCGCCACCTTGCCCAGCGTCGCGACCGCGTCGGACATGTCCTCGCTGAACGAGGTCGGTTTTGTCTCGCCCGTTTCGCGCGGCGCCAGAAACGCCGCGGCGACCTTGCCCCCTTCCTCGATGAGGCGCGCGACATTGTGCGACAGCGCGTCGATATTGGGCAGGGGCAGCGAGGCGGCCGCGGGAGCCGCGGCCGGCGGCTGAACGGGCGGGGCGGCCACGGGGGTTGCCGCCGGCAATTGGGCGGGCGGGACGGGAGCGAGGGCTGCCGCCGACGGTTCCGGCGTCGCAATCTTCGCCGCGGTCTTGCGTTTCGTTCGCGCCTGCTTGCCCGGAGCAGGCTCCTCGATGGGCGGTTGCGTTGCAAGCGGGTTGGAGGTTTGCGCCGAACCCGGCGGCGTCTTGGACGCCCTTGCCGCTGCTGAGGGCTGCCGCGCCGGGGGTCGCCCTTGCGGGCGGTCGAGCGGGTCGATGGCCATAATTGCTTCCTCAGGCTTGTTCGTCGGCGGCTGAAAACGCGGCGCGGTCCTGTTTCGGACATAATAGAACGATATCGGCGGGACAGGCTATTTATTAGCGCGGCCTTCGCGAATTTGCGTCAGGGATTCGTTGGCGCCGACGCGCTGGCGCGGCGCCCGGCTGGAGATAGGGTTCCTTGTTGAGGTTGACTCGTCGCAAGCGCTTCGCGCGCGCCCACCAGGCGATGGCGGCCGGCCTTGCGCTTTTCGCCGTAGCGCTTCTTTGCGACGGGGCGCGCGCCGACGACAGCGCGCCGACCAGCGCGACAAACAGCGCGCCGGCCAGCGCGCCGGACAGCGCGCCAACGAGCGCTCCGGACAGCGCGCCGGCCGCCGCGCCGGATGATGGGATCACCAAGAATATCGCCAAGAAAGTCGGCCTGGCCACCGATCCCGGCCAACCGCAGGATTTCGTCGTCAAGGCGAGGCCCGCGGGCGCGCAAGAGTACATTCCGGTTGGTCGAAAAGGATTTGTGCGTGAAATCAAGGTCAAGACGCCGGAGGAGCTGAAGGCGATCGAGGCCGACCTGGAGGCGGTGCGCGCGCGCCATGACACGCTCCGCTCCACTTTCGCGCCGGCCATGAAAGCCATCGCGGACGCGGCGGCGGCCAAGGCCGCCAAAGCGGACAAATCGAAAAAACCGCCGCCGCCGCCCGCCAGCCCGCAGTAATCCGCTCGCCCGAGGTTTCGCCGGCCCCGCCATGGCGCGCCCGAATTTTTCAAGGGAACCGGTTTTCTTCATCAAACCGGCCTCCGCTTTGCGCAAAAATGCTGTATCAGGGCCAATCGCCGGGGTTTGGGCCGGGGCAGGATCAGAGGGAACGGGTTGAAATGAGCGACTTCCACCGCGTGCGGCGCCTGCCGCCCTATGTCTTCGAGCAGGTCAACAAGCTCAAGGCCCAGGCCCGCGCGGGCGGCGCCGACATCGTCGATCTCGGCATGGGCAATCCCGATTTGCCGGCGCCCAAACATGTGCTCGACAAGTTGATCGAGACCGTCGGAAAGCCGCGCACCGACCGCTATTCCGCGTCCAAGGGCATTCCGGGGCTGCGGCGCGCGCAGGCCGCCTATTACGCCCGGCGGTTCGGCGTCAGGCTCAATCCGGAAACGCAGGTCGTCGCGACATTGGGGTCGAAGGAGGGTTTCGCCAATATGGCCCAGGCGATCACCGCGCCCGGCGACGTCGTGCTGGTTCCCAACCCCTCCTATCCGATCCACGCCTTCGGTTTTCTGATGGCGGGCGGCGTCATTCGCTCGATCCCGGCAGATCCGACGCCCGATTTCTTCGTGGCGATGGAGCGCGCGCTGATCCATTCGATCCCCAAGCCGATCGCGGTGGTGGTCTGCTATCCGTCCAATCCGACGGCCATGGTCGCTTCGCTGGACTTTTACAAGGATCTGGTGATCTTCGCCAAGAAGCACGAGATTTTCGTGCTGTCCGACCTCGCCTACGCCGAGGTGTTCTTCGACGACGATCCGCCGCCTTCGCTGTTGCAGGCGCCCGGCGCGTTCGACGTGGCGGTCGAATTCACTTCGATGTCGAAGACCTTCTCGATGGCGGGTTGGCGCATCGGCTTTGCGGTCGGCAACGAACGCTTGCTCGCCGCTCTGGCGCGCGTGAAATCCTATCTCGACTACGGCGCCTATACGCCGATCCAGGTCGCGGCGGCGGCCGCGCTCA
>JBEKSH010000356.1:0-4375 GCA_049517235.1 Roseiarcus sp.
AACATCAGGGCCAGCGGAACCTCTCATCTCCGCAGACAAAGGCCGAAGACATGACCGCACCCCCGATCCCAAGCAACACGTCGAAGAGCCCCTTGACCAGCGGGCGCCGTCCAGACATGACACTTTACTAAATCCCCAATCGTCTGCAACATTCTAACGGCATCCATTTCTCATAAAGATATCTCTATGCCGAAATAAGCCAACCGGCCCATTCGCCACGCCGCAGCCCGCGAAAACGTTGGCGTTTATCGTGCCAAAAGAGTGCAAAACGCTCGAAAGTCGCCGCGAGGGGCTCGCGATTGTCTCCAAAACGCGCCGAAAGCACGTCCGACCAAGCCGCTGCCGCGCCTTGGCGGCCTCGCCCGCACGAGGTTCGGCGCGCTCGCGGATGCGTTTTGCTCGAAGTATGAGCCGTCATTGCGAGCGGAGCGAAGCAATCCAGCGATCGCGCCGGATGCTGAACTGTCGCGACGGTCACGGCCTCGACGTGGAAGCGAACCGCGCGGGATGGCTTTGTTCTCGCTTGATTGGTCGAGCTGAAGCGGGCGGCCGAGCGAACCAGCAAAGGGCGCGATCGCTGGATTGCTTCGTTCCGCTCGCAATGACGATGCGCTGATCCCAATCCAGTTCATCACGCGCCCGCGCTTCGAGGAAGCCGCGATGCGGGCGGGATGACACGGATATTTCGTTTTACAGAAACATTTTCTGGACATTCCCCATTTTCCGCCGCATCCTGTTCAGGCGCTTCCCCCTTTGAACGAGCGCCCCGATCGAAAGAGGGGCGCCGTCGCGACCGAGAAAGAGAAACGGGGCGCCGAGGGAAGGCGGAGCGAATCGAAATTGCCGGGGCACCGGCCGGAAACCTTCAAGAAACAGCGAATCCAAATTTTTTCGACCATAACCCGTTGAAGACCCAACAATCCGCCAAATAAAAATTTGGAATATCCTTGGAAATGCAAATTTCCTCGAATCTTAACCCATTGATATGTTTACACATTGCCAGACAGAGCTTTGTCAAAACTTGGAAATGCAAGGACAATCCAAATTTCTTGCGGCCGCGGAACTGGCGACTCCCGGAGACTCGCGGCGACGCCGAAGCGCCGCCGCGCAGGCCTCAGAGCCGCGCTTCGGCGAACGCGCGCGCCCACATCGCGCAGACGCCGGAGCGCACGATGTCGTCGAGCGTGAATTCGATCACCGGCACCGGCAGGCCCTTCGCGCGGATCAGCTCCAGCACGGCGCGCAGGCCGGACGCCACCTCGAGGTCGCATTGGCTGACGTCGCCGTCGACGACCATTGTGCAGTTCTCGCCGATGCGCGTCAGAAACGTCTTGATTTCAGCGGTCGTCGTATTCTGCGCCTCGTCGAGCAGCACGAAGGCGTCCTTCCACGAACGGCCGCGCATCACTTCGAACGGCGCCATTTCGATATCGCCCTTCTTGAGGGCGATCTCGTAGGCCGCCGCGCCGATCCGCTCCTTGATCGCCTCGACGACCGGCGCGGCCCAGGGCGCGAATTTCTCCTCCAGCGAGCCGGGGAAGAAGCCGAGCGAGCGGCCGCAGGGGACATTGGGTCTCGTCAGAATTATTTTGCCGATGCGCCGCTTGCGATAGAGATCGGCGGCGTAGGTGGCGGCGATCCAGGTCTTGCCGGTTCCCGCCGGTCCGAGGACCACGACCTGGGGACATTCCCGAAGCGCGTCGAGATAGTCGGCTTGCGTCGCGGTGAGGGCCTTGATCGGGGGAAGAGCGCGTTCCGATTCGAACTTTTTGGGCCGAGGCAGCTGGATAATCTCAGCCGTTTCGAACGAACGGCCGTTTCGGCGTTTTTGCTTTTCGATGCGCTTGCTCAAGGGCGAATTCCTTCTGATGGGCCGACGCGGGATCACGCGCCGGAGCGCCGCGCCGATGCGCTCGGGCGATAGGATTTCGAACTTTCCGGGGAAGCACGGCGGCGGGAAGCGACAGCAAGAATGACGGCGGCGGAAACCCTGATCGGGAGTTTGCCCGTCCGTTCATCAATTGTTAACTCCGCGCTTTCGTGCGTCGTTATTTGTCGTTGATTCTTATGACAGTTTTACGGTGGCGCCGGCGCCCTCAAAGCGTCAGCACGATCTTGCCGACATGCGCCGAACTCTCCATGCGCGCATGCGCGCTGGCGGCGTCGGCGAGCGGATAGGTCGAATCGATCACCGGCCTGCAGCGGCCCGCCGCCAGCAGCGGCCAGACCTGCGCCTGCAGCGCCTGCGCGATCAGCGCCTTTTGCGCGACGGGCCGCGGGCGCAGCGTCGAGCCGGTGTGAACGAGCCGCTTGACCATCAGGGGACGCAGATCGAGGGTGGCTTTCGGACCGTTGAGGAAGGCGATCTGCACGATCCGCCCGTCAACCGCCGCCGCCGCGTAATTGCGCGCGACATAGTCGCCGCCAACCATGTCGAGAATGACGTCGGCGCCGCGGGAATCGGTGGATTCCAGGGTCGCCGCGACGAAATCGGCGGTGCGGTAATTGACCGCCGCGTCCGCCCCGAGGCGCAGGCAGGCGCCCGCCTTCTCGTCCGATCCCGCGGTCGCGATCACCATTGCGCCGAACGCCTTGGCGAGCAGGATGGCGGTCGTGCCGATGCCCGAAGTTCCCCCGTGAACCAGCAGAGTCTCGCCGGCTTTCAGCCCGCCGCGCTCGAAAACATTGCTCCAGACGGTGAAGAACGTCTCGGGGATCGCCGCCGCCTCGATCATCGAACAGCCGGCCGGAACGGGCAGCGCATTGCTTTCGTGCGCCGCGCAATATTGCGCGTAGCCGCCGCCGGGAACCAACGCCAGAACGCTGTCGCCGATTGCAAATCGCGAGGCCTTGGGGCCAAGCGCGACGATCCTGCCGGCGACCTCGAGCCCGAGAATGTCCGGGGCGCCGGCGGGCGGCGGGTAAAGCCCCTGGCGCTGCAAAGTGTCGGGCCGATTGACGCCGGCCGCCTCGACGGCGATGAGAATCTCGCCCTCGCCCGGCGCCGGGCGCGGCCTTGGCTCGACGCGCAGCACCTCGGGGCCGCCGGGATGGGCGGCGACGACGGCGTTCATCGTCTCGGGCAAATCGAGCATCGGCGGCCTCGCTCGGCGATAACGGCGGACATTTCGGCCCAAGCCGCGTTCGAAGTCAACGCGCCGGCAAACGCACGCTCGCCCCGTCCTGCGCGGGCGCCGCGCGAAACTCGGCGGTTTCTTCGGCGCGGGCGCTGAAGGAAGCGATGGCGCGGTAGCGCGCCGGTTCGACGATGTCGCCGAGATAGCCCTGCGTGAAGGCGAAGGCCGTCGCCAAAGTGATGTCGGCGAGCGTCATGCGATCCTCGAACAGCCAGCCCTTGCCGCCGTCGATTTCAAGCTCCAGCGCGTCAAGCCCGGCATGCAACTGGCCGCGCACGCGCGCCGCCCAGGGCTCGTGCTGCTTCTCTGGCGGACGCAGAGCGCGCTCATAATGAAACTGCACCGCCTTTTCACAAACCGCGAGCGACAGGCCGAGGAGCCTGATGGCGCGAAGCCGCGCCTTGGGCGCGCGCGGCGTCAGGCTGGGCGCCGCGGGCGCGAGCGTCGCGGCATAGTCGATAATCAGCGTCGAATCCATCAGCACCGTTCCATCGTCGGCGACCAGCGTCGGCGCCTTGAGCAGCGGATTGACCGCCGCGAATTCATCGACGTGGCGGAACAGCGAAATCGGCCGATGCTCGAACGGCAGGCCAAGCTGCAGCAGCGCGATCGCGACGCGGCGCACATAGGGCGAGTCGAGCATCCCGACGAGTTGCAAGGCCAATCCCCCGAACGCTTGCCTGTTGAGGCGAGCGGAAGACGCGAATATTCTCATATTCGCCTGACCAGACAAGCGGGAGCAAAACCATGGCCGGATTTGACGAGGAAAGCCCCTTCGGTGCGCCGCGCAAGGGCTTGGCGCCGCACGAGATCGGGCAGCCCATCGATTTGCTTTCGGCGCGCGAGCTGACGGAGCGGATCGAAAGCCTCAAACAGGAAATTCTCCGGCTCGAAGCCGCGATCAAGGCGCGCGACGCGACCAAGCAGGCGGCGAGCGCCTTTTTCAAGAGCTAGCCGAGACGTAGCGTTTTGAGGCGCGCGAACGCAGGCGCCCGTCGAAAAACGGGACGCCGCCTGCTGATTTTCCGCGCCCGCGCGGCCTGGCGTTAATGGCGCGTTAACGATTACCGATTATGAATCAATTCAATCCTTCTGTTTGGATTCTGAATGGCTCCTGTCCATTCTGTTCGACGCCTCCCGTTTTCCAACTCAAAAGCCGCCTCCGGGCGGCTTTTCTTTATTTGTTTCGAATTGTTTAACATCCCGTTAACCTTATCAAAAAGTAAACTGGCGCCGAT
>JBEKSH010000357.1:0-4366 GCA_049517235.1 Roseiarcus sp.
TAGAAAGCGCCTTCGGGCGACGGGCACGCCAGGTGCTGCGCCTGGTTGAGCATCGAGACGACGAGATTGCGCCGATCCTCGAACGCCTTGCGGCGCACCGGAATGAAATCCTGCGGCCCGTTCAGCGCCTCGACCGACGCCCATTGGGCGATCGTGCAGGCGCCGGAAGTCTGCTGGCCCTGCACCATATCCATCGCCTTGATGAGCTGCGCCGGCCCCGCGCCGTAGCCGATACGCCAGCCGGTCATCGCGTAGGTCTTCGATACGCCGTTCATCGTCAGCGTGCGGTCGATCAGGCCCGGCTCGATCTGCGCCGGCGTGGTGAAGACGAAATCGCCGTAGACGAGGTGCTCGTACATGTCGTCGGTGAGCACCCAGACGTGAGGGTGCCGCATGAGCACGTCGGTGAGCGCCTTCAATTCGTCGCGCGTATAGGCCGCGCCCGACGGGTTCGAGGGCGAGTTGAGAATCAACCATTTGGTGCGCGGCGTGATCGCGCGCTCGAGGTCTTCGGGCTGCAGCTTGAACGAATGCTCCATCGTGGTCGGCGCGAACACCGGCTCGCCGCCGTTGATCAGCACCATATCGGGATAGCTCACCCAATAGGGCGCGGGAATGATCACCTCGTCGCCCTTGTTGAGCGTGGTCAGAAAGGCGTTGTAGAGAATCTGCTTGCCGCCGGTTCCGACGATCGTCTGGCTGACCTTGTAGTCGAGGCCGTTCTCGCGCTTGAACTTGGCGGCGATCGCCTCGCGCAGTTGCGGGATGCCGAGCACCGGCGGATATTTTGTTTCGCCGCGCTCGATCGCCGCGATCGCCGCCTTCTTGATGTTGTCGGGCGTGTCGAAATCGGGCTCGCCGACCGACAAGGAAATGATGTCGCGGCCCTGCGCTTTGAGATCGCGCGCCTTTTGCGTCACCGCGATCGTCGCGGAAGGCTTTACGCGGGCGAGGGCGTCGGCGATGAAGGCCATGATCGTGAGGTCCTCTTGGGCAAATTGGCGACGTTCGCCAAAGCGGCGCACCATAGTTTCAGCTTTGACTGCCCGCAACCCTATCGATCTGCGCGCATGCCAAGTCAGCGCGGTCGCTTTGCGCGCAATGAGGTTTTCGCCGCCGAACTGACAACTCACGCGACGGGCCGAAATTTGTGCAGCCCAGCGCCTCTCTCTATCGTTGGCGGTCGTGATTCTCATCAGCGCGCCGGCTGGAAACGAGGGTGAAAGACGGCTATCGTCGGTGGGGTGGTCCGGCTTCATCTCCAAGACCGCGCATTGGCTTGGCGCACGCGGCATTTGCCTTCCGGAGCGTTTGAAATGAGCTCAGCGGCAGATCCTGGCTCCGGCGCATCGACTCGCGGCGCGCCGGCGCGCCTGAGCGGCGCAACGCGGGCCTTCGCGGCGGCGAGTGTTGGAATATTGCTGACCGGCGCCATCGCAGGCGGCGTGCTGATGTCGGGCGGGCAATCGCCCCCCGCCGTCACCGACGCATCGCAGATATCGAGCGTCGACCCGGTCGACCTGGCGGGCGCCGGGACCACTTTGGCCGCCGAAAAACAAGCGGCGCTGATCGCGGAAGCCAAAGCGTGCCGCGCGCCGCTCGCGGTGCTGACTCTCTCAAGAGCCGCCGGAGCCGCCGGCGGCGTCATCCGCATCCGTTCCGGTTCTTACCTCTCGCCGGCCTTTCGCGTCGGCGATGCGCCCCAGCGAATCGCCATCCCGTTTCCCGCCCCTTACGCCGCCGGGCGTGGGGCGCTCTCGGTCGAGGGCGAGGCGACAGGCGTGCAGTTGACGCTCTTTCCCACATGGGCGGCGGCGAACCTGGCGGGCAAGGGCGCGATCAACCTCGTCTGGCGTACGGACAAACCCTGCGGAGCGTGAGAAGCGGATGCTGAAAAGTCTTTTCGCCAAGAGCCCTACCGCGTCGCTGGTGTTCGCAACCACGATCGCCTCCCTGCTGAGCGCCTGGATCATCGCCGCAAGCAGCGGCGGAATGAGCCTGATCGGGCGTCTCGCCAGCATCGAGGCGTTGCCCAGGATCGTCGGCGCGGCGGGGGTCGTTGTCGCGGGCGCGCTGGTCACTTACGCGATGCTGCGGCTGGCCCGCGTCTCGGCCAATGTCGCGCTAACCGCCGCCGGACCCGCGATCGAACCGGGGCAGCTTCGCCTGCTCAAAATCGTCGATGCGCCGCCCCCCGCGCAAGAGGGACGCACGGCGCAGCAGGCGCTGGACGATCTCGACGCGATGGTCGGGCTGATGCCGGTCAAGTCGGAGGTCAATACGCTCATCGCGCGGCTGCAGATCGAACATCGTCGCCGGGCCGAGGGAATGAAGGTCAGCCCTGTCAGCCAGCACATGGTATTCACCGGGCCGCCGGGCGTCGGCAAGACGGAGGTCGCGCGCGTCATCGGCGACATTTTCCGCGGGCTCGGCGTCCTGAAAAGGGGCCATCTCATCGAAACGCAGAGAAGCGATTTCGTCGGCCAGTATATTGGCCAAACCGCGCCCAGAACGCTTGAAGTCTGCAACAGGGCGCTTGATGGAATCCTGTTCATCGATGAAGCCTATTCGCTGGTCAAGGAAGGCGTATCGGGCGATTTCGGCGGCGAGGCGATCGACACTCTGCTGAAATTCATGGAGGATCACCGGGACCGGTTGATCGTCATCGTCGCCGGCTATCCCGACAGGATGAGGAAGTTCATCGAGGCGAATGAAGGCCTGGCGAGCCGCTTTTCGAAGACAATCAACTTTCCGGCTTACACCGCCGCCGATCTGTCCGAAATCCTGTCCCGCATGGCCAAAGGCCAGGGCTTTTCCCTTCCGGAGGGATTCGAAAGCAAGGTCGTCCCGTGGGTGGAGGCGAACAAGACGGCGCCGGGCTGGGGCAACGCGCGCGCCGTCCGCAGCCTGCTGGAGAAAATGCGGGAGGCGCAGGCGGTGCGCCACGCGCGCGATCCTTCCGCCGGGGCGCTCGATGCGCTCACAATGGCCGACGTGGAGGCCGCGGTCAAAATGGCGGAGGTGTCGCTGTGACGATACACCGCCCGGGTCTTGACGAAATGGTCGGGCTTGCGGAGGTCAAATCGCAGATCAAACCGTCAGTCGCGTGCGTCAGGACCGACCCTGGAAGCGGCTCCGGCTTTGAGGGAGCCGACTCCCTTCGCCTCCGCATCGCGGGGGTCGCTGCGAGCGCAGCCTACGACATGTCGAAGGCGGCCAGCGCATGACGGGGCGTTTGCTATTCGCGCACGCGCTCCTCTGGCGTTCCGACGGCTGGTACCGGAGGACATGGTACGTCGCGCCGCAGCTTGCCGCCGTCGTCGCGGCGGGATGGCTGCTGACCTCGGGCGGTCCCGGCCCCGTCGACAGGCCCCCGGATGTCGCCGAAAACTGGGGCGTCCCGTTGCCGCAGAGGGAGCTTTCCAGCGCGGCGGACGCGCTGCGCGATCGCGCCAGGACAGATCCGCGCGAATTCGAGAGCCTCAAAAGGCAAGCGGAGCTTGGCGACCAGTTCATGCAGTTCGCGATGGGCACATTGTACGATTCGACCTTGAACCTCACCAAAGTGGTGGCGCCTGACATGAACGAGGCGTTGAAATATTATCGCGCCGCCGCCGAGCAGGGGCACCCTTACGCCGCCTTCAACTACGCGAACACGCTGGTGCTCGGTCGCGGCGTCCCGCGCGACGTCACAGCGGCTCTTCCGTTCCTGGTGAAGGCGGCCAACGCCAATTTGCCGCCGGCCGCAAAGCTGTTGGGCATTCTCTACCGCGACGGAAACGGCGTGCCGCCGGACAAGATGGCGTCGTTGAAATGGTTCCGCCAGGCCGCGGACAAGGGAGACCTCTATTCGGCCGCCGAGATCGGCGCCGCTTATTGGGACGGCGCGCCGGCCTATCCCAAGGATCAGGCCGAAGCGGTTCAGTGGTTCCTCAAGGCGGCGATCGATCCCAAAATCGTCAATCCCGCCATCAACCTTGGCGTCGACCTCGGCATCGCCTATCGCGACGGGACGGGTGTGCAACAGGACAGGGCGCAGTCGCTCAAGTGGTTTCGCATCGCCGCCGAGAAGGGAAACACCTACGCGGCCGCCGAAATAGGCGCCGCCTACTGGGACGGCGCGTCTCCGTATCCCAAAGACCCCGCGGCGGCCGTCCAGTGGTTCTTGAAAGCCGCGGCCGACCCCGCGGAGGTCTACGCCGCGCGCAATCTGGGCGTCGCCTACCGCGACGGAACCGGCGTGCAGCAGGACAAGGCGACATCGCTCAGATGGTTTCGCCAGGCCGCGTTCAAGGGAGACGCCTTTTCCGCCACCGAGATCGGCGCGGCCTATTGGGATGGCGCGCCTGCCTATCCCAAAGACCCC
>JBEKSH010000358.1:0-4366 GCA_049517235.1 Roseiarcus sp.
ATGGCCATAAGCGCCGGCGACGATCAGATCGGCCTCCTGCGTCTCGAGACAGGCGAAAAGCGCATCGGAGGCCGTGATCTCGCCGGTGTCGGGCCAGCTCGACGCTTCCGCCGAAACGCCGTGCTCGCGCAGGTGATCGACGAGCAGATCCGGCTCTTTGCCGAAAATGTCGTTTGCGGGGGCGAAGGTGAAAGCCGTCACCTTCTTGGCTCTGGTGAGAAGCGGCATTGCGTCATGCACCGCGCGCGTCGCCTCCCGGCTCGATTTCCAGGCAATGACGATGTTTTCTATCGCCGTGCGCGATTTCCAGCCGTACGGCAACAGCAGGAACGGCACGCCGGCGGAGACGAGCACGTCCTCGGGAATCCCGCCGACGATCAGATCCCTGGCCTCGAATTCCGGCTGCGGCGCGATGATGAGGTCGGCGTAATGAGCATAACTATGCGCGGCGCCCTTGGTCCATTGATCGGCGCTGCGGTAGACGCCCTTCAACCCGGCGCGCTCGATCGTCGATTCGAACGCCTCCTCGAGGCCGAGCGCCCTGTCCCGCCAGGCGCCCTCGTAGGCGGCGTCGGAACAGGCGTCCACCCCGATCAGCCGCGCCCCATGCGACGCGGCCAGCGCGACGGCAAGCCCCAACCGGTTGTCCGTATCGGAGAAGGGATCGAGATAGACGAGAATTTCCTTGTACGCCACGACGCCCTCGCGGATGGAGAAGATGGCTTCAGCTCGCACCAACGTTCGCCGGGCGCTCGCCTTGAGGCGTTGATCTGCGTCAACTTTTTGGCGAAATCGTCTTTGCCAAACCGCTTCCCGACGGCGGGCGAACGGGACCAGCGCCAAAGCGCAGGCCGGGACGCGCCCGGCGCTTGATATGGATCAATTTTCTCGCCGAGTCATTCCGCTATGGGCCCTCCTATCCCGGAGGGCGCCAAGCGATGCCGCTGCTCGATCTCGAAGCGTTTCGTCAGGCGCCGCTCGCGCGCGAACCCTTTCTCTACACGGTGGTCCCAAGCCTCGTCGCGGCCGCCGACGCCAGCCAGATCCTCGAAGACTTCCCGAAGATCGACCATCCGGGACTGCTTCCCGTCGAGGCGACGACTTACGGCCTGCGCTTCGGCGAACTGATCGACGAATTGCAGAGCGAAGCCGTGGCGCGCGCCTTCTCGGAGAAATTCGATCTCGACCTCGTCGGGCGCCCGACAATGATCACCGTGCGCGGGCGCTGCCAGGAGAAGGACGGACGCATCCACACCGACAGCGAGGCCAAGCTGGTGACCGCCCTGCTCTACTTCAACGATCGGTGGGACGCGCCCGGGGGGCGGCTGCGGCTGCTGCGCGGGCCGGACAATCTCGACGAAGCGATCGCCGAGGTGCCGCCGGATTCGGGCACGCTGGTCGCCTTTCGCCGCTCCGACCGGTCCTTCCACGGGCACGAGCCTTATACGGGGGTCCGCCGCTACGTGATGATCAACTGGATGGCCAGCGGTCTCGCCGCGCGCCGGGATCTGCTCAGACATCATATTTCGGCGCGCGCCAAGCGGCTGCTTTCGCATGTCGCGCCGCGCCGCGCCGCGGCTTCGGCGGGCCGCCATGCCTGAACCCAATCCCGTCGCCGCGCAATTCCTCGCCTGCCTGGAGGCAAGCCGCCGCGAAACTCGGCCGTTTCGCCACTGGCTGCTCGAGGGCGTGCTGCCCGACGCCGCCTGCGCGGCGATCGACGCGCTTCCCGTCGCGCCGCCGCGGATCGCCGACACGCTCGGCAGGCGCGAGACCCACAACAGCACGCGCCTGTTTTTCGGCGAGGAGCAGATCGCGCGCTATCCGGTCTGCGCCGAAATCGCATCCGCGTTGCAGAGCGAGGCGGTGACCGGCCGCATCGCAGCGCTGTGCGACGTCGCGCTCGGCCGCGCGTATCTGCGCATCGAATATTGCCTCGACACCGACGGGTTCTGGCTCGAGCCGCACACCGACATCGGCGCCAAGCTGTTCACCATGCTGGTCTACCTTTCCGCCGAGCCCGGCTCGGACGCCTGGGGCACCGACATTCTCGACGCGGATATGAACCTCGTCGCGACCGCGCCCTATCGCCGCAATTGCGGCCTCATCTTCATCCCCGCCGCCGACACATGGCACGGCTTTCACCGGCGCCCGATCGAAGGCGTGCGGCGATCGCTGATCGTCAACTACGTCAAGAACGAGTGGCGGTCGCGCCACGAGCTCGCCTATCCGCAAAGCCCGGTCGGCGGCTGAGGGCGCAATTGCGCCGCTTCGGCGGGCCCGCCGTACGTCGACTTGGTCCCGCGCGACGCCGCCCGATCAGCTGTGACCTGGAGCCCGGTAGGAAGAGGCGACGCCCTTGGCGGCTTCGAAAGCCTTCTTCGCCTCTCCCGGCGATATTGCGACGGTCGTCTTCAGGTGAGCGACGCCGCCGCCGGCCGCCGCGACGATCAATCCGGCAAGCGCCGCCTGTTCGTTGGGGGCTTCGGTCACGCAAAGGAAGTCATATTCGCCGAACGTGAAGTAATAGCTGATCAGCTTGCCTCCCGCGGCTTCAAACAATTTCGAGACCGCTGCGGTCCGATCTTCGGGCTTGGCCATCATGCCCTTGATCGCCTCGGTGGAATATCTGCCTTGAACGATATAGGTGGTCATCGCATTTCCTCCCCTTTTGAAGCTGGCGTTCCCTGAAGACCGCCGCCAGTTTCCACGCCATCCTGCGACGGCTGGGCTTTGCGGGCAAGCGGGAACCGCGCGCGGCGCCATAATGCGCGCGACCGGCGCCTCAGGCTCGTCATCAACGGCGGTCGGACCCTTCAACCCCGAACTGGTCGACGAAACGCGCGCCCAGCGAAAACTGGAGACGGAAAGGCCGCCCGCAGGCGGCCGCTCGAACTTCGATTGGCGCCGCCGTTCACGCCGCCGGCAAAGCCATCGCGTTCTTTCTCATCCCGCGGCGCCCGGCCTGGCCACGCGAGCGAGGTAGCCGATAACCACAACCGGCGAGATAGGGCGTCGGCTACAGGGATAGCCATTTGCATTGGAGGCGATTCCCGGGTGACCGCAGTGCGTCCTTGCATCGTCGGGGATTGCTCGGGAAATTCGGGAGGGCCCTTAGGCTATCGGGGGTGCCTCGAGCGTGACGGTCAGCGCCCGCTCTTCCACATTTTTTAGACGAACCGTTGCCAAGTGGGACCACTAAAGCAGAGTCTGGCTCAGGAGAATCGCATCCAGCGCACGCAAAACAACCCATCGCGCGCCGAATACCGTTAGGTGGCCATAGTCGTAGTGGACAAGATCCTTTCTGCCTGCGAACGACACGGTAGTTTGGCATCCTTCCTCGTTGCAAAGCAGGTCAAACAGAGAAATGTAGGTCGCGCGCGACGTCAGGTTACTACTTACTTGTCTTTGACGCGGGACAAAGCTGCTTCCGCTTCACGCCCGCCGATAAGCTTCAACGCTTCTGCGGCAAACTCCGACATTGGCTGCCTACCAGATTCCGAGTCATAAGCTATAGTTTCCTTATCGTCAGAAAGCATTTGCTCTAGGAACGGAACTGCACTGGGATCCCTCAGTTTTCCTAAATATACAACTATCGTTGTCAACAATATCCCGTCAGCCGTTTTCGTCGCCGTAAGTAATGATGTGACTGCCTCTTCGCCACCTATCGAATTGATGGCCAGAACAGCAAAGTACCTTGTGACATCGCTTTCTTTATTGCTTTGGATAACAAGCGCAAGAGCAGGGATAGCGCGCTTATCGCCTATATAACCAAGCGCCTTTACTATGCTGTCCCTCGGATCGCCACCCTCCCCCCTTGGCCGCACCAATTTAAGCTTATCCATGAGGGGATCAATAGCCTCGACAGTTTCCATATCGCCCAGAATGGTCGCGGCGTTAGTCCAAATGACGGGATCGCGGCTCTTCAGGCTATCAAGCAGTGGCGGAACAGCGACTTGACCAAGTCCTTTCAGAGCACGCCCGCTTGCGATAAATAGGGGATCGTCCTTATCCCCTTCGGTTTTTGGCAATGCGAGCGCGTCGATGAGCATAGGCAGCGCCTTTTGTGGCGCATTCTTCGCTATTGCAACGGCAGCTAAAATGCGAACATCCTTATGTTGACTCTTGAGAGCTTGTTCAAGTTCTGCTTTTGCGCTCGCCGCCTCTGAGTGGGCTAATCTTTCAACCGCATCCTGCCGCTTGCTTTGCTGGTCACTAATCAGGTCATCACGAGCTGTTCGGATGTAATTGCTCACGTCCCTGGGCGCAGGTTAGTCAAGCGGCGCATGGGATTGGCAGGCCTTGGAGGGTGAGGCGGATGGCGTCGATTGCGCGGATGGATCTTCGGCGGGCGGTTTCGACGACG
>JBEKSH010000359.1:0-4365 GCA_049517235.1 Roseiarcus sp.
AATTTCACGAAGACATCCTGGCGGTCGTTGGTAAGCCGCGGGAAACGGTCGACAGTTGATGGAGGTTTCGATGCAAATGAGAGTTGGGATCAAGTAGGTGCAGTCTTCTGACGCCTGCCTCGGATCGGCGCCGTCGCGAAGAAATTTTGGATGCGCGGGGCGGTCAATGCTGTGCGCCGAGAACTAGACGACTGGAAGGAAAACGGTGATGAGCGCGCCGACAATCAAGAAGGTTCTTGTAGATAGCCGCGAGCTGAGGGGCGCAGTGGCTGCGTTGTTCGAGGCGGTCGGCGTCAGCCCGACGCATGCAGATGAAATCGCCGAAGTCGTCGTGTTCGCCGACATGCGCGGTGTGGAATCTCATGGCGTGCAGTTCACCCCGCGGTACGTCCGCGGGATCATGGGTGGCCACTTGAACGCTACTCCAGATGTTCGGATCGTTCATCGGCATGGTTCGGTCGCGGTCATCGACGCCGACAATGGACTCGGATTCTTGTCGACGCGTCGGGCGATGAGGGAAGCAATCGGCATCGCCTCTGAATTCGGCAGTGCTTCCGTCGCTGTACGCAACAGCAACCATTTCGGACCCGCGGCTTTCTACGCGATGATGGCGCTGGAGGCCGGGATGATCGGACACGTGACCACCGATGGGCCGCCGCACACGGTCGTCTGGGGCAGCAAGAAGCCGATGCTGTCCAACGATCCGGTCGCTTGGGCGTTTCCGACGTCCAACGGCCCGCCGATCGTGTTGGATACGGCGTTCACCGGAGTGAAAGAGAAGATTCGGCTTGCCTCTCAACGCGGCGGCACGATACCGGCGGACTGGGCCGTTGGCCCCGACGGCAACCCTACCACAGACCCGAAGATCGCGCTGGAGGGGTATCTTCTGCCGATCGGTCAACACAAGGGTTCAGGCCTGATTGTCGCCAACGAGCTCTTGTGCGGCGCGCTGGCCGGAGCCCTGTTCAGTTACGAGGTGTCACCAGCGCTGGTCATGGGCGCGGACTACCACGATTCCTGGAAATGCGGCCATTTCGTTCAGGCGCTGGATCCGAGTGCGTTTGGTGACCGGACGGCGTTTCTGCGGCGAACGGGCGAACTGGCGGCCGCGTTGCGCGGCGCCCCCAAAGCCGATGGCGTGTCGCGAATCTGGCTGCCCGGCGAGATGGAAGCCGAACTATCGGCTGAGCGGCTCAAGAACGGGCTGCCGCTTGCCGTCACCACGCTCGAAGCGCTGGATGATGTCGCTCGCAAAGCGGGAGCCCCGCTACCGTCGGCCACCATCCGGATCAGGGAGATGGCGTAGTGACGAAGTCTCTATCCGCAGCGCCGTGTGACATATGCGGGTTCAAACTGGGCGAACCTATCGCGAAGCTTGCGGTCAGCGACCTTGGCTTCGTGTCGGACCATCGCTTTCCCGGGCGCTGTGTCGTCATGCTTCATCAGCATGCGACCGAATTGTTCGAGCTCAGCCCCGCGGTTCGACATGCATTTGCAGATGATGTGAGCACCGCTGCGCAGGCGATCAAGTTGGCGGTGAGCCCGTTCAAGATGAACTATGAGATTCTGGGCAATGCCGATCCGCACGTGCATTGCCACTTGATCCCCCGTCAGTCGGACGAGCCCAAGCCGAAGGTCCCGGCGTGGCTGCACCCGGAGGCGCAGATGGAGTTGGCCGCCGGGAAAGCCGAGGAGATCAAGCAACGGATCGTAACGCACTTGCGCCAGATGCCCGCGGAGTCAACGTCGCAGTCTTCGCCTGCCGCGCGTACAGAGTCTGGATCCGAACCATGAAGGTTGAAGGCAAAGCGAGGACTACGTCTGAGCGTTTCGTATACGCTTTCGACGAGGCGAACGGCCTGGATCTGGCTGCGTTGGGCGGCAAGGCGGCCGGGCTCGCTCAGATGACGGCTGCCGGCTTGCCGGTCCCGCCAGGCTTCGTAATCACGACGGACGCGTGTCGTCGCAGTCGAAACGGCTTTTTCTCGCCAGAGCTCTGGGACGAGATTGCACAGGCCGTGCATCAACTTGAAGAACGCACCAATCGCCGCTTCGGCGAAGGCCCGAAGCCGCTTCTGGTTTCCGTACGTTCGGGGGCGGTCGTCAGCATGCCTGGCATGATGGACACCGTGCTGAACCTGGGGCTCAACGAAGAGACGACGGTCGCGTTGGCCCACTCGACCGGAGGGGCGTTTCGTTTCGCCGCTGATACGTTTGCGAGATTTGCCCGGATGTTTGGGGACATCGTGCTCGGGGCGACGGAGGAGCGGCCGCACGACGCGGCGATTCTCGGCGAACTCGATGCGGTCCAAGACGAAGAAACCTTGCGGACGGCGGTGCGGTCCGCCAGTGAGAGAGTCAGTGCCGCTGCGGGCGAGCCGTTCCCAACCGATCCATGGGACCAACTGAGGCATGCCGTCGTCGCCGTATTCGGATCCTGGAATTCGCGCCGCGCGGTTCGCTATCGAGAGCATCACAATATTCCGCACGATCTCGGCACTGCCGTTGTCGTGCAGCAAATGGTCTTCGGCAATCTCGGTTCTCCCTCGGGAACAGGCGTGGCCTTCACGCGCGATCCTCGCAACGGTGAAGCGACCTTGTACGGGGAGTACATCGAGAACGGTCAAGGCGAGGACCTCGTGGCGGGCACGCACTCGCCTGAATCGCTAGCTGCGGTCGGTGCGCGATATCCGGTCATCGTCGCGCGCTTCAAGTCGCTCGCCCGTGACCTGGAGGTGATCTACCGAGATGTCCTGGACATCGAATTCACGGTGGAGGAGGGCGTTCTCTACTTTCTTCAGGTCCGGCCGGCGAAACGAACGGCGGAGGCTGCGGTGAGGATTGCGGTCGACCTCCTCGACGAGGGGCTAATCGATGGCGCGACAGCGCTGCAGCGGGTCACTCCAGATCAACTGCGCCAGGTGCTTCGACCCCGGTTCGTCGTGGATGCGGTCGAAACAGCGAGGGCCGAAGGCAGAATGCTCGTCGCTGGCACGGGCGCCTCACCCGGTCAGGCAAGCGGCCGTATCGTGTGTGATCCGGAGCGCGCTGAGGCCCGCGCTGCCGCCGGCGAGGCGGTAATCCTCGTGAGAATCACGACCAGTCCGCAGGATCTGCACGGAATGTTGGCCGCTCAAGGAATCGTGACTGCGCGGGGAGGCTCGACGAGCCATGCGGCAGTGGTTGCCAGGGCCCTCGACAAACCCTGCATCGTCGGATGCGAGTTGCTCGAGGTCGACGCGGCCAATCGGGTCGTTCGCGTTGAAGGCCGCGAATTGGCCGAGGGCGAATATGTCTCAATCGACGGCTCGACCGGCGAGGTCTTCGTCGCGCAGCTGCCGATCTCTTCGAGCAACCCTGATGCCCTTGGCCGGGTGCAGCGCATCCTGGAATTGGCGGATTCGGCCAGCGGAGGCACGGTTTTCAACCGCGTGTCCACCCCCGAGATGGCGAAGGCGGCAATTGCAGCCGGAGCCCTGGGCATTGGGACACGCAACGAGGAAGTGCTCGCGACCTCGAACGGCTTTGAGACCTTGATCGATGCGGTATCGGCCTATGCGCACGGTGAGACAGCGGAGAGAGCTGTCGCGCTTGATGCGCTGGAAGACGTGCTCGCCGAGACGCTGGTTCGGCTCATGGAAGTCGTGCGCCCCAAGCCGTTTGCGGCGCGAATCGCAGATCTTTCCAGCGGCCGGGCCGGCGAGGCCGTCGCTAATATGACGGACGTGGCCCCGCCGCCGGGCATCTGGCTGCCACTCGGCGCACCCGCATTGGTTCGCGCGCAGATTAGGGCGCTCGTGCGGGCGAAGGAATCCACGGGTTACGGCGACAATGTCATCCTCATGGCCGGCGGCATCAACTCGGCGGCGGAAGCAACTGCCCTGAGAGATCTATGCGCCGAGGCAGGTGGTGGTTCACTCAAGCTCGGCATAGCAGCGCGCTGCCCCCGCTCTCTTCTCGCGCTACCGGAGATCGCGAATCACGTCGATATGGTTTGGATCGACTATCGGGCTCTGACTGCCGCCTGCTACCACTACCCCGATGATCTGGTCTTGTCTCAAAGTATACTCGACTCGTACATGGATAGTGGCTACATGCCGCTGAATCCGGCAGAACAAGTCGACGAGGCGATCAAGAGATTTCTGCCGCCGCTCACGGCGATGGGGCACTCTTGCGAATTTGGGGTGACTTTTTACGGCTGGACGGTTAGCGAGGAGGTTGTGCGTTTCTTTACCGAACGCGGCTTTCGAAATTTCGGCGTTGAAAGCACCGACCTCGCTGCCACCCGCCTGCTTCTTGGTCGACTTGCATCCTCAACGTGCTGACCGAAAGGGGATTGACGTGATCGGACTACACGGCGGCCGA
>JBEKSH010000360.1:0-4349 GCA_049517235.1 Roseiarcus sp.
GATGGAGAAGACAGGCCGCACCGCCGCCGACATCTTGCTGGAGGACGACGAAGAGACGATCGCCAATATTCTCTTCCATTACGGCGAGGAGCGCGCTTCGCGCCGCATCGCTCGCGCCGTCGTCGCCGACAGGGCGGCGGCGCCCTATGCGTCGACCCTTCAGCTCGCGCAGATGATCGAGCGCGTCGCGCCGGCCAAGCCCGGCGAACTGACGCATCCGGCGACCCGCAGCTTCCAGGCATTGCGCATCGCGGTCAATGACGAACTGGGCGAACTCGCCAGGGGGCTGTTCGCCGCCGAAGCGATGCTGGCGCCGCAAGGCCGCCTCGCCGTGGTGACGTTTCATTCGCTGGAAGACCGCATCGTCAAGCAGTTTTTCGCGCGCCGCTCGGGGCGCGGCCAGGCGGCCTCGCGCCTGCTGCCCGGCGAGCCGGCGCCCGCCGCGCCGACCTTCCTCGTCAGCGCCGGCCAGCCGATCGTGCCGGGCGAGCGGGAGCGCGCGGAAAATCCGCGCTCGCGTTCGGCGAAGCTGCGCTTTGGCGAGCGCACCGGCGCGCCGGCGCGCGGTCCCGACGCCGACCTCATCGCTCTGACCCGTCTGCCGCGGTCGCGACAAAGGAGAGGCTGATGTGGCGTCTTCTGCATGTCATCGCCATCGGCGCGCTCGTCGGCTCGGCGGTCTATGTCTATTCCGTGAAATACCAGACGATCTACGCCTCAGAGCAGATCGTCATGACGCGCCACCTGATCGCCAAAGAGGGCGACGCGATCAATGTCCTGCGCGCCGAATACGCCTTCTTGACGCGCCCCGACCGCCTGCAGGCGCTCGCCGACAAACAGCTTGAAATGCAGCCGCTGTCGCTGCATCAGATCGTCAAGGCCGCGGATCTGCCGGCGCCGGTCCCCAAGATCGATTCGATCGCCCGCAAGATCGAGGCGCTCGGCTTCCCCGGCCCGACCGCGACGCCGAGCCCCGGGGTGACCGGCGCCACCCCTTCGACGAGGTAAGTCATGACTGAAAAATCGATGATTTCCTCGCCGTCGGAGACGGCCGTGGTCGCAAAGAACATGGGTCTCTCGTGGAAGAGGCTGCGAACTCTTGCGCACGATCTGGTGCGCGCGAGGCTCGACAAGAGCGGCGGCCGCATTCGCCTTCTGATGCTCGGCCTGTTCGTCGCCTACGCCGGCATCGCCGCCAAGCTTGTGCTGCTCGGCCTGTCGCACGATCCGCCGCTGACCCTGAAGGTCGCGGCCGATCAGGCGGCGTCGGGCGCGCGTCCCGATCTGTTCGACCGCAACGGCGAAATTCTGGCGACCGACGTCAAGACCATGTCGGTGTTCGCGGAGCCGCGCCGCATTATCGACAAGGACGAGGCGGTCGAACTGATCACCGCCGTCTTGCCCGACATCGACGCCAAGGAGCTTCGTGACCGGCTGGGCTCGAAGAAGGGCTTCGTCTGGGTCAAGCGCCAGGTCACCGCCAAGGAGCAGCAGGAGATATTTCATCTGGGTCTGCCCGGCGTCGGCTTCTTTCCGGAGAACAAGCGCGTCTACCCCAACGGCCCATTGGGCGCGCATGTCATCGGTTTCGTCGACAAGGACAATATCGGCATTGCCGGCATGGAGAAATATCTCGACAACCAGAGCCTCACGGATCCCCATGTCGCCGGCTTTAGCGTCGATCCGGCGAATCTCAAGCCGGTGCGGCTTTCGCTCGACCTGAAAGTGACGCACGCGCTGCGCGACGAACTCGTCGGCGGCATGGCGCGCTTTCGCGCCAAAGCCGCGGCCGGAGCCATCATCGACGTCAACACCGGCGAGATCGTCGCGCTGGAGTCCTTGCCCGACTTCGATCCCAACGACCCCCCGGACATGACGAAAGATCCGACGCGCATCAATCGCGTCAATGTCGGCGTTTACGAAATGGGCTCGACCTTCAAGGCTCTTTCGATCGCGATGGCGCTCGATTCGGGCAAGGTCAATCTCGCCTCGCGCATCGATGCGCGCGACAGCCTGCGTTACGGCCGCTTCACGATTCACGACTTCCACGCAACCCATCGCGTGCTGACGGTGCCGGAAGTGTTCACCCATTCTTCGAATATCGGCGCCGCGCGCATGGCGCTGATGGTTGGCGTCGAGGGGCATCAGGCGTTTCTCAGGAAAATGGGCCAGCTTGACCGGCTGCGTACCGAATTGCCCGAAAGCGCCGAGCCGCTCGTCCCCAGGCATTGGAGCGAATTGAACACCGTGACCATCGCCTTCGGCCAGGGCCTCAATGTCGCGCCGATTCAAGCGCTGATGGCGGTGGCGGCGCTGGTCAACGGCGGCAATCTGATGATTCCGACTTTCCTCAAGCGCGGCGAGGAGCAGGCGCTGGCGTCGAGCCGCCGCGTCGTCAGCGCCCAGACCTCCGAGTCGATGCGCTATCTCATGCGCGCCAATGCGACGCACGGCTCCGCTGACAAGGCCAACATTCCCGGCTATTACGTCGGCGGCAAGACTGGCACCGCCGACAAGATTGTTCACGGCCACTATTCCAACGACAAAGTCTTCACGACTTTCATGGCGATTGCGCCGGCCGACAAGCCGAAATATCTGTTCTTGGTTATGTACGACGAACCGCAAAGCCTGCCGGAGGACGGCGGCTATCATACGGCGGCTTATAACGCCGGCCGCGTCACAGGCCGGCTGATCGAGCGTGTCGAGCCGCTGGTCGGCGTGGCGCCGGCTCAGGAATTTCCGACGCAACCCTTCCCCTTGCTCGCACGGTTGGGATTCGGGTTCGACGCAGACAAGGTGTCGAAGGAGTGAGGCAGCTTCGCGATCTGATCGACCTGCCCGCGCGGACAAGCGCGCTCGCAACGCTTGCGGTCGAAGGCCTGTGCGCCGACAGCCGCAAGGTCAAGCGCGGCGACGTTTTTTTCGCGCTTGCCGGCGCCAGGCAGGACGGGCTGGCCTTTGTCGCGCAGGCGGTCGAGCGGGGCGCCAGCGTGATCGTCGCCGAGCGGACGCCGCCGCTTCTGCCGTCCGACGTCGCCTATGTCGGCGTCGCCGACGCGCGCGCGGCCCTGGCTTATGCCGCAGCGCGGCTTTACCCGCGCCAGCCCGAAACGAACGTGGCGGTGACCGGCACCAGCGGAAAGACCTCAGTCGCCGCCTTCGCGCGGCAAATCTGGGCGCGGCTCGGCTTCGAAGCCGCATCGCTGGGCACCATCGGCATCGTCTCGCGCAAGGTGAATGTTTATGGCTCGCTGACCACGCCGGACCCGGTCGCCCTCCACAAGTCGCTCGACGAACTCGCGCGCGCCGGCGTCACGCATTTGGCGATGGAGGCGTCCTCGCATGGCCTCGATCAAAAGCGGCTTGACGGAGTGCGGCTCGCCGCCGGGGCGTTCACCAATCTTTCGCGCGATCATCTCGATTACCACGCGACCCAAGAGGCCTATCTGGCGGCCAAGCTGCGCTTGTTCAGGGAACTGCTCGGCTTCGGCGCACCGGCCGTGGTCGACGCGGACGCCGATGTCGCTGCGCAAGTCGTCGAAGCGGCGCGGCGGCGCGGGCTCGAGGTTTTCACCGTCGGCGCCAAGGGCGAGGCGATCCGTCTGCTGTCCGCTTCGCGCCAGGGTTTCGCGACGCGGCTCAGTCTCGAACATGCGGGGCGTCAATGGCGCGTGGTCTTGCCGCTGCCGGGAGATTTTCAGGTCTCGAATGCGCTGGTCGCGGCGGGATTGTGCATTGCGACCGGCAGCGAATCTGGCGCGGTGTTCCAGGCGCTGGAAGGCCTGGCGGGCGCGCCGGGGCGCCTGGAGCAGGTAGGTGAGCGCCATGGCGCGCCCGTCTTCGTCGACTACGCGCATAAGCCCGACGCGCTCGACAAGGCGTTGGCGACGCTGCGGCCCTTCGTGCGCAATCGTCTGGTGGTGGTGTTCGGATGCGGGGGCGATCGCGACCCCGGTAAGCGCGTCATTATGGGGGAAATCGCCACCCGGGGCGCGGACGTCGTGATCGTGACGGACGACAATCCGCGCTCGGAAAATCCCGCCGCCATCCGCGCCGCCATTCTGGCCGGCGCGCCGGGCGCCATCGAGATTGGCGACCGCGGGCTGGCGATCCGAGCCGCGATCGCCATGCTGGCTGGCGGCGACGCGCTGTTGATCGCCGGAAAGGGCCATGAAACCGGCCAGATTGTCGGCGATCGAACGCTGCCATTCTCAGACCATGAAGCCGCCCGCGCGGCGTTGAAGGACGCGGCATGAGCGACCCGTTGTGGAGCCAGGCGGAGCTGACCCAGGCTCTTGGCGCGCTGCCCAGCGCGCCTTTGAGCGCGTCGATCGACGGCGTGTCGATCG
>JBEKSH010000361.1:0-4330 GCA_049517235.1 Roseiarcus sp.
GGCTGGCCAAGCCTCCCCGAAAAGCCTTCCGATCAGATCATTGACCTCGCCGCATGATCCGATAACCTCAAACCGCTGGAGATCGCCTCAAGCCAATTCCAACACCGAATGCGACGGCGCCGAAACGCCGTCGATGGGGAGACTGGCGCAAGCTTGATATTGCACTCTTCGCAAGAGACTGACGAGGAGTAGAGCATGGCGAGCACGGCGTTGGCGGGATCTCCGGTAGCGGGATCTCCCGTTGCAAGCCGCGACGGCGGCAGGGATATCGGTTTCGCGGTCGCGATCGTTCTCATCCTGTGCTTCTTCTTTCTGCCGGTTCCCTCCACGCTGATCGATCTCGGCATTGCTTTTTCGATAGCGCTGTCCGTCCTCATCCTGATGGTCGCGCTATGGATTCAAAAGCCGCTCGAATTTTCAGCGTTTCCGACTGTCCTACTGGTTGCGACGATCCTGCGGCTCGCGCTCAACATTGCGACCACGCGTCTGATCCTGTCGCATGGCGCTGAAGGAATGACCGCCGCGGGCTATATCATCGGCGGCTTCGCTCGTCTTGTCATGGGCGGCGACTTCGTTATCGGCATCATCGTCTTCCTGATCCTGATCACCATCAATTTTCTCGTCATCACCAAGGGCGCCACGCGTATCGCCGAAGTGGGCGCCCGCTTCACGCTCGACGCCATTCCCGGCAAGCAGATGGCGATCGACGCCGACCTGTCCGCCGGTCTGATCGACGACAAGCAAGCGCAATTTCGCCGGCGCGAACTGGAGGAGGAAAGCTCGTTCTTCGGCTCGATGGACGGCGCCTCGAAATTCGTTCGCGGCGACGCGATAGCCGGCCTGATCATCCTGGCGGTCAATATATTCGGCGGCATCGTCATCGGCGTCACGCGCCACGGCCTGACCCTGTCGAACGCCGCCGACATATTCACCAAACTGTCGGTCGGCGAAGGCCTCGTATCGCAAATCCCGGCGCTCATCATCTCGCTCGCGGCGGGCCTGCTTGTCGCCAAAGGCGGAACGCGCGGCTCGACCGAAAAGGCCGTGCTTGGCCAGCTCAGCAGCTATCCCCACGCGCTGTTTCTCGCCTCGCTGCTGATGTTCATCCTGGGCGCCGTTCCCAACCTTCCTTTCGCGCCGTTCGCGATCCTTGGCGGCGCGATGGCGTTTGTCGGCTACGCGATCCCCAAGGGACAGGCGAAGGACCGCGCCGTCGCGGCTGCGGAAACGGCGGCGCGCGAAGAAAAGGCCAAAGCGGAAGCGAAGGGATCGCTCAAGGAGCACCTCAAGGCCTACGAGATCGAGTTGTGCCTGGGCCGGCAGCTGACGACGACGTTTCTGGCCTCGCACGACGAAATAGGATCGAGGGTCGCCAAGATGCGCCGGAAATTCGCGCGCCAATACGGCTTCGTCGTTCCCGACATCAAACTCAGCGACGACATCAAGGCGCCCGCCAGGACCTACCAGATCCGGATTCACGGCACGGTGGTTGCGTCGCAAGAAGTGCGCCTGGGGGAGTTTCTGGTCATTGTCGGCGACGGCAAGCGCCCGAACGTGCCGGGCGACGAGGTTCGCGAACCGGCCTTCGGCATGAAGGCGATGAGCATCTCGGAGGCTTTCATCAATGACGTGAAGCGCCAGGGCTTCAATACGGTCGACACGCTCTCGGTGCTGCTGACCCATCTGAGCGAGGTCATTCGCAACAACCTGTCGCAACTGCTCTCTTACAAAGACATGCGCGCCCTGCTCGACCGGCTGGACCCCGAATACAAGCGTCTGATCGACGAGATCTGCCCCTCCCAGATTTCCTACTCGGGGCTGCAGGCCGTGCTCAAGCTATTGCTCGCCGAACGCGTGTCGATCCGCAACCTCCATCTGATTCTCGAGGCGATCGCCGAGATCGCTCCGCACGCGCGCCGGCCCGAGCAGGTCGTCGAACATGTGCGCATCCGCATCTCGCAGCAAATCTGCGGGGACCTGACGCATAACGGCGTGCTGAAGGTTCTGCGTCTCGGCAATCGATGGGACCTGGTGTTCCATCAGAGCTTGAAACGCGACGCCAAGGGCGACGTCGTCGAATTCGACATTGATCCGCGCCTGATGGAGCAATTCGGCGCCGAGGCGTCCGCCGCCATCCGCGCGCGGATGGACGCCGGGCATCAGTTCGCGCTCGTCGCGACGGCCGAGACGCGGCCCTACGTCCGCATGATCATTGAACGCATGTTCGCGACCCTCGCGGTCCTTTCGCAGCTCGAAATCGCCCGTGGATTCGAAGTTGAATCGCTGGGGACGATCGCGTGACCAACCTGGCGTCGGATTTCGGCCTGGACCCGCGCGTCGCCATGGGCCCGCACATGATTCTGGGGACATTCGTGCTGTTCTGCCGGGTGGGCGCATGCCTCATGCTGATGCCGGGATTCTCCAGCCCGCAAATTCCCGTGCAGATGCGGCTGTTTCTTGCGCTCGCCGTCACATTGTCGATGGCGCCGCTGCTGATCGGTCATCTTCCGCTTCAGGCGTTCAGCGAGCAACCCCTGACCGCCTTGCGGTTCATCGCCACGGAACTGCTCGTCGGCGGCACGATCGGCATGCTCGGTCGGCTCTTCCTGCTCGCGCTGGAGACGATGGCGACAGCGGGCGCCATGAGCATCGGCCTCAGCAATCCCTTCGGCGTGGTCGCGGAAGAGGCGGAAGTCCTGCCGCCTTTCGTCTCCCTTATCACGCTGTCGGCCACCGCGCTGATTTTCGTGATGGACCTGCACTGGGAAGTGTTTCGCGGCATCGTAGCGTCCTACGAGGCGATACCGGTGAAAGAAAACTTCGACGTAAATTTTTCGCTTCTGCAGTTTAGCAAATTGTTAACCGATACGTTTCGAATCGCCCTGCGCATAAGCGCGCCATTCATATTTTACGCGATCATCATTCAATTGGCGGTCAGCCTCTTGAACAGGTTGACCCCGTACGTCTCCATATATTTCATTTCGGCGCCGTTCATTATTTGCGGCGGTCTATTTTTAACCTATCTCGTGATCAAATCGTACCTCGATCAATTCATGCTCGGGCTGTCGGCATGGCTTGCGACGGGATAATTGGATGCGACAACGGCGCAAATCCCTGGCGAAAATACTTCTGCTTCAGGACCAGTTGAAGAATTTGAACGCCTGGAAGCTCGCCGCGCTCGACCAGCAGCGCGCCGCGCTCGAAGAGTCGCAGAGAGCGACGATCGAGGCGATCGATCGCGACGCGATTTCGAGCGGGATTCTGGTCACCAGCGCCACGCGTCGGCTGCGCAACATCGATACGCAGATCGCGACTCTGAAGGACGAGCATCGCGCGCAGACGCAACGCGCGCAGGAACAGGCGATACGCGCAAGGCTTGCCGAGCGATTGGTCGAGAACGTCGAAGCCAAATACCGGATGCAGCAAGAGCGCGCCGATCTTGGCGATTTGATCGAGCGCTCGGTCGCCAAGAAAACCGCAAGCCCGGCATAAGCCTGGTAGGGGAAACTGCCGCCCGACAAAGGCTGCGCCGGAACACCTTCATGGCCATCAAACCATCCTCGGACATCATTCTTGAGGTGCTCAAGGCCGCGGACCCCGTACGCGCCCAGGCGACGACGCAGAGGCTCGTCGCGCTCGGCGCGGGCAGCGTCGACGCCGCGGACGATTTTACGAAAGTTCTCGATGCGACGGAGCAATCGCCTGTCGGCGGCCCCGAAATCGCGGCGAACGCCGGCGGCATGCGCGACCGCCTGACGGGCGTCGGCCTCGATGCGGCGAGCGACCAAAAAGCGGCGCGCGTCCAGATCGAATTTGAAGCCTCGATATTGAAGACCTTCGTGGACGCGATTCTGCCCAAGGACGAGACGAACGTCTATGGGCAGGGCACGGCGGGAGACATCTGGAAGTCCATGCTGGCCGATCAGATCGCCAGGCAGATCGCCAAGTCGGGCGCATTTGGCATTTCCAAGCGATTGTTCGCCACCCATCCCCTCTCTGGCCATGACCATTCGGCCGCCTCCCCGCTGGCGTCGTCCGACTCTCTGGCCGGCCTCGCCAATCGCGGCGCCGCGGAATTGGCCAGTCCCGCGGCGTTCGCGTCCGGCGACGCCGCGTTCTTGTCGCTGGCGCACGACAGATGATGAGCGGCTCTTCGTCTCGCCGGCCAACGTCGCCTTCGGCAATGGCGCCCTGCCGACAGGCCGGCTCCGTCGAAATGCTCTTGCTGGCGATCGAGCGGCTGCAGAGCACGCTCGACGCCGAGAACGCGCAAATCGCCAGCCGCAAGGCGGTCGATTTTCACGAGTTCAACCTGCGCAAGAGCCAGGGT
>JBEKSH010000362.1:0-4327 GCA_049517235.1 Roseiarcus sp.
AGAAGGCGATCAGTTCGCCGACCGTATTGGGAAATCGGGCGCCGTCGGCGGTGGTGAAGGGATCGGCGCCGGTCGCATCCTCAAGGCGCGCGACCAGAATCGCGAAGCAAAGCGAATCGAGGCCCGATTCGAGTAACGGCAGATCGTCGGCCAACGGCGCAAGCGTCTTCTTTTGCTCGGCCGCAACCTGCTGAATCTGCGAGATTATCGTTAACCTAATCGACATGCGCCGTCCGCCTCGACATTGAGTCATGACGACATTGTATTATATTTGACGCAAGCGCGGCTGATGAACTGAATTGACGGTAAATTCCTATGCTGGCGACCAAGACATCAGGTGTTCGCTGCCGCCAGATAGAAGACGCCGACATCGATTCCGTCGTCGACTGTCTGCGACGCGGATTTCCGCGCCGACGCAGGGCCTATTGGGTCAGAGCGCTGGCGCGCATGTCCGAGCGTCCGGCGATCGCTGATTTCCCAAAATACGGCTATGTCCTGGAGGGCGCGCGCGGCGTCGTCGGCGTCATTCTGGTGATTTACTCGCGCCACGCCGGACCGGCGGGAGAAAGCATCCGGTGCAACCTTTCAAGTTGGTGCGTCGACAAGGAATTTCGCGGCTATGCGATGGTGTTGCACAGCATGGCCGTCAAGCGCAAGGAAGTGACCTACCTGAATATTTCGCCCGCCGCGCACACGAGGCGCGGCGTCGAGGCGCTTGGTTTCAAACGGTTCTGCAACGGCCAGATCGTGTTTGCGCCAATCCTGTCGGCCCGGCGGCCCAACGTCCGCGTCGTCGCCTTTGCGGCGGATGCGCCGGAGGCGGCGCTTCTGTCGGAAAGCGAGCGTGCGATTCTCGCCGAACATGCGGCGCTCGGATGCCGCGCGCTCGTCTGCGTCAAGGACGGCGTCGCCTATCCCTTCGTTCTTCAGCGTCGGGCGGCGTTCCATCGTCTTGTTCCCTGCCAGCAGCTGATTTATTGCCGCAGCATGGATGAATTCGTGTATTTCGCCGGGCCGATCGGGCGATATTTGTTGATGCGCGCATGGCCGATTTTCCTTGCCGATGCGAGGGGCCCCGTGCCGGGGCTGGTCGGCAAATATCTGGCCGAGCGCGGTCCGAAATATTTCAAAGGCCAGGCTCCTCCGGCGCTCGGCGATCTTTCCTACACCGAGCTGGCGATCCTCGGCCCATAGCCGCGGCGGCTAAAACCGCGACGTCGCGGCGGCTTCGCTTTCACTGCAAACCGGGAACCCGAGATCGATGCAACAGCCCCATGGCCCGCGCAGCGCCGCGCAAGCGCTCGTCGATCAACTGATCATCAACCGGGTGCGCCATGTCTTCTGCGTTCCCGGCGAAAGCTATCTGGCGGTGCTCGACGCCCTTCGCGACCGCGAAGTCACGATCACCGTCTGTCGAAACGAAGCGGGCGCCGCGATGATGGCCGAGGCAATGGGCAAGGCGACGGGGCGGCCCGGCGTGTGTTTCGTCACCCGCGGTCCCGGCGCGACCAATGCTTCGCCGGGCGTGCATATCGCGCGCCACGACTCGACCCCGATGGTGTTGTTCGTCGGCCAGATCGAGCGCGGGTTCCGTGATCGCGACGCCTTTCAGGAAATGGACTACCGCGCCTTTTTCGGCTCCATCGCCAAATGGGCGACGGAAATCGACGAGGCGCGGCGCGTCCCGGAGATCGTTTCGCGCGCCTTTCAAATCGCGATGGAAGGGCGCCCCGGACCCGTCGTCGTCAGCCTTCCCAGGGACATGCTCGCCGAACCGGTCTTGGCGCCGGATGCGCGGGCGAGCGAACCGGTCGAAACTTTTCCCGGCGCGCCCGCGATGGCTGCGTTCGAGAATCTGCTGGCGGCGGCGCACCGGCCGTTCCTCATTTTGGGCGGCACGCGATGGAGCGAGGCGGCCGCCCGCTCCGTCCAGCGGTTCGCCGAAAGGTTTGAATTGCCGGTGGCGACAAGTTACCGGCGCGGCGCGTTGTTCGATGCGCAGCATCCTTGCTACGCGGGCGATCTGGGCCTTGGCCCCAACCCCAAGCTGATCGCCCGGATCAAGAATTCGGACCTGCCGATCCTGCTGGGCGGACGCCTCGGAGAAATCCCCTCGCAGGGCTTCAGCTTGTTCGAAATTCCGAGCCCGCGCGCCGACCTCGTCCACATTCATGCGTCGGCGGAAGAATTGGGGCGCCTTTACCAGGCCCGCCTCGCCATTCACGCCACGCCAATCGCCTTCGCCGCCGCGCTCGACGCGCTCGCGCCGCGCGCGCCCAACCGCTGGAGCGCGCAAACCAAGGACGCGAACGAAGATTTCATCGCCTGGACCGAGGTGGCGACGCCGCAACCCGGCGCGGTCAATCTGGGCTCGATCATGGTCTGGCTGCGCGACCATGCGCCACCCGATACGATCCTCTGCAACGGCGCTGGCAATTACGCGGCATGGATTCATCGTTTCTATCGATTCCGCCGCCTCGGCAGCCATATCGCGCCGACCTCCGCCTCGATGGGTTACGGCGTGCCGGCCGCGGTGGCGATGCAGCGTCTCCACCCGGAAAGGCTGGTGCTGTCGGTCAACGGCGATGGCGATTTCCTGATGAACGGTCAGGAATTCGCGACGGCGGTTCAATATGATCTGCCGATCATCGTGATTGTCTGCGACAACGCCAGCTACGGCACGATTCGCATGCACCAGGAGCGCGAATATCCCGGCCGGGTCTGCGCGACGGACTTGCGCAACCCGGATTTCGCGTCTTACGCGCGCGCCTTCGGCGGGTTCGGCGCGCGTGTCGAGAAGACGGCGGATTTCCCGGCGGCGTTCGAGGCGGCGCGCGCGGCGCGCGCCCCCGCGATCATTCATGTGAAAATATCGACGGACGCCATCACGCCGTCGGCGACGCTCGTGCGGATCAAGGAGCTTGCGCTGGCGAAAGCCTGAGAAAGCGGGCGCCCGCGCGTCGTCAAACGGCGCGCGAGGGGACCGCAGCGATCAATCTCGCGAATCCGTCACGCCGCGGCCTGCTCGCCGCTCGGCGGCAAGATGGCGTCGAGCGCGATCAGGCTGATCATGCGCCCGTCGGTGGCGACGATGCCGCTGACGAAGTCCTTGGCCATCTGCGAGGCGACGTCCGGCGTCGGCTGGATGAGGCTCTGGCTGATCGTCAGAATCTCCGACACGCCCTCGACCAGCAGGCCGATCGTCTGGCTGCGAATCTGGATGACCAGGATCGCGTGGCGGGTGGTCGGCTCGGTCGGCGGGAAGCCGAGTCGGGCCGCAAAATCGATGATCGGCAGCACTGTGCCGCGAAGGTTGATGACGCCGCACACGAAGCTCGGCGCGTGCGCCACCGGCGTCGCTGGCGTCCACACGCGAATCTCCCGCACCGACATGACGTCGACGCAAAACTCCTGGGCTCCGATCAGGAAAGTGATCATTTCGCGCGCCGCGGCGCCGTCCGTTTTGCCAATTTCAGCCATATGCGTCCGTCTGTTTCTGCGGCCCCGCCTTCGGGGCCGCTATCCGCGCGCAAGAGGTCAACGCGCTTTCGCGAGCGTATTAGAACTCCTCCCAGCCGTCGCCGTCGGCGCTCACGGGCGCGCCGTTGGCGACCATCGCCTTTGGCGCGGCGCGAGCCGGCCGCGCGGCGGGCTTGCGCGTCTCGCCGCGCGCGCCGTTGACGGCCGCGGCTTTGGCCGGCGGCCGGAAGGCGTGCGGCGCGGCCTTTTCAAGTTCACGGCGCATCGAGTCGTTGGCGCTGGCCCGCCCGACCTGGAACTGCCCGATCAGACCCGACAGCTGATCGGTCTCCTGCGACAGCGAGTGGCTCGCCGCCGTCGACTCCTCGACCATCGCCGCGTTCTGCTGCGTCACCTGGTCCATCTGGTTGATCGCGGTGTTGACTTCCTCGAGCCCCGTGGCCTGTTCTTTGGCGCCGGCGGCAATTTCGCTGACGACGTCGTTGATCTCGGCCACCTGCGCCATGATCCGCTCCAGCGACTTGCCGGTTTCGGCGACCAGCTTGACCCCATGATCGACCTGCGTTGTCGAGGCCGAAATCAGCCCCTTGATCTGCTTGGCCGCCTCGGCCGAACGCTGGGCGAGCGCGCGCACTTCGGAGGCGACCACCGCGAAACCGCGGCCCGCGTCGCCGGCCCTCGCCGCCTCGACCCCGGCGTTGAGCGCGAGCAGGTTGGTCTGGAACGCGATCTCGTCGATCACCCCGATGATCTGGCTGATCTGCTGCGCCGATTTGGCGATGGCGTCCATCGCCTCGACCGCCTCGCGCACCACCATGGCGCTCTTCTTGGCGTCGTCGTCGGCGGC
>JBEKSH010000363.1:0-4327 GCA_049517235.1 Roseiarcus sp.
TCACCGTCTCGCGCGTGAACTTCCCTGGAAAATGCGCGGCTCAGCGACGGCGTTGAATAGATGACCAATACCGCAACAAAAATGTCAAGTTTGCACGATCTCGTCCTTTTCGATGTTCCGCCGCGCGCCGGCTTTCGCGCCGTAAAGGGCGACTTTTGCCGGCGATGAGCCTTTCCATCCAGCAGCGCTATCGCGAATTCGTCGCCGCGGGCCGGCTTGAGCCGGACCCGGCGCAAATCGCCCTGATCGATCGGCTCGACGCCCTGGCGGCGCGTCTTGACGGCTACAGCCCGGTGCGGGCGCCCAACGCGTTCGAGCGCCTGATCGGCGTTCGGCAGGCCGAGGCGCCGCGCGGCCTCTATATTTTCGGGCCGGTCGGGCGCGGCAAGACGTTGCTGATGGACCTGTTTTTCGACGCGGCGCCGGTGAAAGCCAAACGCCGCGTCCACTTCCACGCCTTCATGGCCGATGTTCACGCGCGCCTTCATCGATGGCGGGCGCGTCGCAAGGGGGGCGAAACGGCGGGCGACGACCCGATCGCCCCGGTCGCGGCGGCGTTGGCCGCGCAGGCCTGGCTGCTGTGCTTTGATGAATTCAGCGTCGGCGATATCGCCGACGCGATGATTCTCGGACGGCTGTTCGCGCAGCTTTCGGCCGCCGGCGTTGTGGTCGTCGCAACCTCGAACGTCGCGCCCGACGACCTCTACAAGGATGGCCTCAACCGCACGCTGTTCCTGCCCTTCATCGCGCTGATGCACGAGCGGCTCGAGATTTTCGCGCTCGACGCGCGCGCCGATTTCAGGCTGGAAAAGCTCCGGCGCGCGCCCGTTTTCCACAGTCCCGCCGATGCGGCCGCGAGAATCGCGCTCGACGAAGCATTCAGCCGTCTGACCGGCCACGAGCATGGCGGACCCGTGCAGATCGACCTGTTGGGTCGCACGCTGGACGTGCCGGAGGCGTGGGACGGCGTTGCGCGGTTCTCGTTCGACGATCTGTGTCGCCGGCCGCTCGGCGCGCCCGATTTCCTGGCCATCGCCCAGCGCTTCCATACTCTGTTGATCGACGGTATCCGGGTGATCCGAGGCGACCAGCGCAACGAGGCCAGGCGCTTCATCAACCTGATCGATACGCTCTACGACCAGCGCGTCAAACTGATCGCCTCGGCCGAAGCGGAGCCGGGTGCGCTGTTCCTCGGCAAGGACGGCCCGGAAGCATTCGAGTTCGAGCGGACCGCTTCGCGCCTCATCGAAATGCGCTCCACCGACTATCTGGCGCGCGGTCATGGCGCCGCAGGTTCGGGCTCGTCGGGCGACATGGGCGGGCTGGTCGAGACCTGAAGCAAGACGCCCGCGGCGCGAATCGATCTTGCGCTCCGAAATCTTGTTTTGACGCCTGATCGCGTCCGAAAAGACCGCCACTTTTCGGGATCGCGCCTAGGCCGCCTCCACCGTGGCCGCCGCGTCGGCGCGGATGCGCTCGATCATCGCTCGAACGCCATTGGAGCGTTGGGGCGTGAGGTGAGCCTCAAGACCCAGTTCGCGGAAGAAGCCGAGGGCGTCGGAAGACAGGATCTGTCGCGCGGTGCGGCCCGAATACAGCGCAAGGGCGATCGCCAGCAGGCCCCGCACGAGATGCGAATCGCTGTCGCCGCGGTAATGAAGCACCATTTCGCCCGCCTCGTCGACGCTCTTGCCGAGGTCGAGCCAAACTTGGCTGACGCAGCCGCGAACCTTGTTCGCGTCGTTATGGGCGGCCTCGCTCAACGGCTCGAGCGTGCGGCCGAGTTCGAGAACATAACGATAGCGGTCTTCCCAGTCGTCGAGGAAGGCAAAGTCGCTGCGTATGGAATCCGGGTCGATCAGGGGGCCGTCCTTCGCGTTCGCGCCGCCCACTATATCGGGATGCGCTCGCAAGGCGCCAGACCGGCCAACGAGAAATCAGGCGCCGGATTTGGCCGGTCGGCCGCGCCACGGCGTCTCCAGGTCGGCGGCGCCCAGCGAATTGGCCGACGGCCGCCGGGCTTTGCCCATTACGCCCGCGCGCGGCGCGCCGCGCCCGTCGGGCGAACGCTCGGGGCTCGACGCAAGGCCGGCTCCGGCGGCGGCGAGGATCGCGCGGCACGAAGCGCTTTCCTGCGCGCATGCGGCCTTGACGGCGCCGGCAGCGCTCGCTGCGACCGCGCCTTGCGCCCGATCGGCGACGTCGAGCGGCATGTTCGACACGACGATGCCGAGCCAGAAAGTCGATCGGACCAGAAACATCATAGCGGGAGCCTCAAATCACAAACCGCCGAGCGCCAGCGTCAATGACGCTTCGACAATAGCGCCGGCCTGCAAAGACCGCGTCGACTTTTCGAGTCAAAATCGCGCGAGCGCCTTAACCTTGGGTCAAGCCGCCAGGCGCGCACACGGCAACGCATTATCAACCATAGCGGCAAGCATCTGCGCCCAAACGCCGCAGCGCTCTGCCCAGGCAGGCTCCGGCGCCGCGCTTCTTAGGGTTGATTTAAGGCCGGGCTGGGATCGTTGCGCGTGATCGCACAATCGACCCGGCGATTTGGGAGCGCGGCGTTCGTGTCATGGTTTGATGTCATTTGGCGGCGAGTCGCGGGTCTGGTCGATCCGGATGCGGCGCATCGGCCGGTCGAGGACGCGCGGCGTCAGCAGACGCGGCGTCGCGGCGATTTGGCCGGCGCGACGCTCTACAAGGTGCTCGCCGAGACGATCGGCGACCTGGTTCTGCGCCATGATCCATCGGGCGCCGTGCTGTCGGCGAGCGGCGACGCCCAGGCCCTGTTCGGCTTGGAGATCAGGGACTTGACCGGAAGCGGATTTTTCGATCGCCTTCACGTGAGCGATCGGCCCGCTTTCTTGCAGGCGATCAGCGCGGCCCGCCAGCGCGAGGGGACCATTTGCGTGACTTTGCGGCTGCGCACTGGCCCGCGGGCCGGGCGGGCGGGAGAGTTTGACGAGCCGGTTTTCGCCTGGGCGGAAACGCGGCTCCATCGCATCGCCGACCCCACGGCCGACGCCGCCGATCGCGACGGGGGGGCGGTTGTCTCGGTGGTGCGAAACGTCACCAACGCCAAAAGCAACGAAGAGAAGCTCGAAGCGGCCCGCGCCGAAGCCGAGAGCGCGAGTTCTTGGAAAGACCGTCTGCTGGCCAACGTCAGCCATGAGCTGCGCACGCCTCTCAACGCGATCATCGGCTTTTCCGAAATCCTGGGCAGCGACGAACTTGCGCCCCGCGAAAGAGCCAAACAGCTCGAATATGCCGGCATCATCCATGCCTCCGCCGAACATCTTCTCTCGGTGGTCAATCTGATCCTCGACATGTCCAAGATAGAGGCGGGGCGGTTCGCGATTGCGCCCGAGCGGTTCGACGCGGCGCCGGCGATCGGGGCCTGCTGCGACATGTTGCGCCTGAAGGCGGACAAGGGCGGCGTCGAACTTGTTCGAGCGCCGCTCGATGGCCCCGCAGAGCTGATCGCGGACAAGCGCGCCTTTCGGCAAATCGTGATCAACGTCTTGTCGAACGCCGTGAAATTCACCAAGCCCCATGGACGCGTGACAATCGGCGCCATGGTCGACGGCGACTGGCTCGAAATTTACGTCGACGACACGGGCATCGGGATCGCGCCCGGCCATCTTCCCAAGCTAGGAGATCCGTTCTTTCAGGTCCGGTCGTCCTATGATCGGACGTTCGAGGGCACGGGACTGGGCCTCTCGCTCGTGCGCGGTCTGCTCGGCCTGCATGGCGGCTCGCTGTTGATCGAAAGCGCAGTCGAAGAAGGCACGCGCGTGACCATTCGAATGCCTCTCGACTGCCGCGGCAAGGCGCAAGGCGACGCCGCGCCGGCGCCTATCGAGACCCTGTCGAGAGCGGCCCGATCTTCTTCGCCAGGCCCCTCTATGCCGCCCCTGTGCGGCGCGACATCGCCGTCCGCAATGAAAGAGAAAAAAAGTGCCTGAGGCGCTCGCTCGTTCGCATAACGACTCCATTCTGTCCCGCCCGGTCCGAGGCGCATCGCGCAAGGAAAGGCGCGGCTTTGCGCAAACCGTCATGCGCCGGCTCCTGTCGCGGCCGGCGCGCACCGTCGCCGGCGCCACCTTGGCGGCGATCCTCGCCGGCATCGTCATCAACGCGCTTGTCATGCAAAAGGAGCATCATCCGGCCCCGTTGTTCGGCGCTCCCCGCCCGGCGACGGAAATTTCTCAGTCGCCCGCCGCGCCGGCCCCCGCGACGGCCCAGAGCGCACCCGTCGCGGCGCAGCCGCCCGCTCGCCCGGCCGGTCTTGGCGCAGCGAGCGATCCGGCCCCGATTCCTC
>JBEKSH010000364.1:0-4316 GCA_049517235.1 Roseiarcus sp.
GACGAAAGCGAGGGCCGAGGGGCGCGATATCGGCGGCCCGGAGACGCTGGCGCGTTACGCCGATTTGCGCCGCCCCGACGTCGCCTTTCGGATGGGCGCCGTCGACGCGCTCAATCGTTCGTTGCTTGCCGCGCTGGCCCCGGTGGATTTCCTGCGCGGCGCCGGTCTGGCGGCGCTCGGGGCGATAGGACCGCTGCGCCGTTTCGTCATGCGCGAGGGCGTGTCGCCGCATTTCTCGACACCGAAATTGATGCGGGCGACGCGTTCAATCTCCGAATAGACGAGGCGCGCCGAACTCACCGGCCTGCCTCCAGCAATCGCGCGGCGTAGCGCGCCATCTGGTCGACCTCGATATTGACGCGATCCCCCGCCCGCCGCTCGCCCCAGGTCGTGACGGCGAGCGTGTGGGGAATGAGCAGGACCGAGAACACGTCGCGGTCAACGCTGTTGACGGTCAGCGAGGTCCCGTCGAGCGCGACCGAGCCTTTCTGGGCGATGAACCTGGCGAGAGCGGCGGGGGCGCGAAGATCGAACCGCGCCATGCCGTCGAAATCCTTGCGCGCGATGATTTCTGCGACGCCGTTGACATGGCCGCTCACCATATGGCCGCCGAGTTCGTCGCCGAGCCGCAGCGGGCGCTCGAGATTCAGCCGCGTTCCAACGCGCCATTGGCCGGCGGTGGTCACCGACAGCGTTTCCGCGCCGACGTCGACCTCGATCTCGGTATGGTTCGCCGCGCGATCGACGCCCACCACGGTCAGGCACACGCCGGAATGGGCGATCGAGGCGCCGAGCTCGATCGTCGCGGCGTCGTAGCCGCAGGAAACGCGTAAGCGGCGCAGCCACCCCTCCTCCCCCGCCGCGCGCACTTCCCCGACATCGCTGATCAATCCGGTGAACATTTCAGTCCAGTCTCTCGAAGCGCCGCATTTCATCGCCGCCAAAGTGGCCAATCTCGGCCTCGGCGTAGCGCGCGCGGTCTTGAAGCGCGCTCAGCGCGGCGCCGTCAAGCGCCGGCAGGCCGGGTCGGCCGAGCGGCTTCTGCGCGGTGAACAGGATCACTTCATCGGCAAGGCCGCGCGCGATCAGCGCCGAGCCGATGCTCGGGCCGCCCTCGCTGAAGAGGCGCGTGACGCCCCGCCGGCCGAGCGCGCGCAGCGCGCTCAAAAGGTCGACATGGCCCTCGTGATCGCCGGCGACCCGCTCGACGCCGACGCCCGCCTGCTCGAGCGCGCGCGCGCTCGCCGGCGAGGCCGCGTGCGTCGCGATCGCCAGCGTCGGGAAGTCGCGCGCGGTGGCGCCGAGGCGCGAACGCGGCGACAGGCGCAAATGCGCGTCGAGCACGACGCGCAGCGGCTTGAACGCCTGCGCGCCGGGCAGGCGAACGGTCAGCAGAGGGTCGTCGTCGAGCGCCGTCCCGGCGCCGATCATGATCGCGTCATGCATCGAGCGCATGACCTGCACGTGCAGGTTGGCGGCCTCTCCGGTGATGGCGAGGCGCGCATCGTGTTCGCCGCCCGCCGCATAGCCGTCGGCTGTGCGCGCCAGTTTCAGCGTCACCATCGGCCGACCCTGCGCGACCCGCAGGATATGGCCAAGATGGTCGCCCCGCGCCTGGCGCGCGCCGACGCCGACAACGACCTCGACGCCCGCCTCGCGCAGCAAGCGATGTCCGCGGCCGGCGACGCGTTCGTCGGGATCCTCCATCGCGCTGACGACGCGGGCGATTCCCGCCGCGACGATCGCCTGGGCGCAGGGCGGCGCACGGCCTTGGTGAAAGCATGGCTCCAACGTCACATACAGCGTCGCGCCGGCGGCCGAAGGCCCGGCCTGATCGATGGCGTTGCGCTCCCCGTGCGGTCGCCCGCCCTTTGACGTGACGCCGCGCCCGACCAAGATTCCATCGCGCACGATCAGCGCCCCGACCGAGGGGTTGGGCGCGCAGGCGCCAAGATTGCGCCGCCCCAAGGCCAACGCCGCGGCCATCAAGCGCTCATCCTGGGTTGTTCCAGTTTCAAGCAATAGCCGTTGCGGCGATCCGCCGGCGTTCATCGCGGCTCCGCGAGCGACTTCTTCGGCCTGGCCGCCGTTTTGGCCGCCTCGCCGGGCTCGGCCTCCAGTTCGCCGAGGATGGCGTTGAAATCGCGAGCTTCGCGGAAATTGCGATAGACGGAGGCAAAGCGCACATAGGCGACGTCATCGAGACCTTTCAGCCCCTCCATCACCAATTCGCCAATGCGGTCGGTCGAAATATCCGCGTCGCCCTGGTTCTCAAGCTGGCGCACGATGCCGTTGACCATCCGCTCGACGCGGTCGGCGGCGACCGGGCGCTTGCGCAAGGCGATTTCGACCGAACGCTGCAGCTTGTCGCGATCGAACGGCGCGCGCCGGCCCGATTTCTTGACGACCGTCAATTCGCGCAACTGCACGCGCTCGAACGTCGTGAACCGGCCGCCGCAATCGGGACAGATCCGCCGACGCCGGATCGAGGACGAATCCTCGGTCGGGCGAGAATCCTTCACCTGCGTTTCAAGACTGCCGCAATAGGGGCAACGCATTCGAGGGCTCCTGAGCCGCGGCGGATTCGGTTCATCGCGAAGAAAATCGACGCCGCTTGAATCTCAACAAGCAGGCAAACCTCGCCCGCTTGCTCGGGCGGCTCGGCCCCTCGCCTCCTCGCCTTCTCGCGGCGGGCGAAGGATAGGGCGAACAGCCCCCCTAGTAGATGGGAAAACGTCGCGTCAGCTCGGCGACGCCGACGCGAACCTTCGCCTCCACCGCATCATTCCCCGATTCGCCATGCCTCGCCAAGCCGTCCAGCGTCTCGACGATCAATTCGCCGACCCTTGTGAATTCGTCGACGCCGAATCCCCGCGATGTCGCCGCCGGCGAGCCGAGCCGCACGCCGGAGGTGATCGTCGGCTTTTCCGGATCGAAAGGAACGCCATTCTTGTTGCAGGTGATATGCGCGCGTTCGAGCGCCGCTTCAGCCGCCTTGCCGGTCAGCCGTTTGGGGCGCAGATCGACCAGCATCAGGTGGTTGTCGGTGCCGCCCGAGACCAGCGCATAGCCGCCCGCCGCGATCGCCGCGGCGAGCGCCTTGGCGTTGGCGACCACCGCATGCGCGTAATTCCTGAATTCCGGCGTCAAAGCTTCCGCGAAGGCGACCGCCTTGGCGGCGATCACATGCATCAGCGGGCCGCCCTGCAGGCCGGGGAAGATCGCCGAATTGATCTTCTTGGCGAGATCCTCGTCGTCGGTCAGGATCATGCCGCCGCGCGGGCCGCGCAAGGTCTTGTGCGTTGTCGTCGTGGCGATATGGGCGTGGGGAAACGGCGAAGGATGCGCGCCGCCCGCCACCAGCCCCGCGAAATGCGCGATATCGACGACGAAATAAGCGCCGACCGCGTCGCAAATCGCCCGAAATCGCGCGAAATCCCAATGCCGCGCATAAGCCGAGCCGCCGGCGATGATCAGCTTGGGCCTGTGCTCATGGGCGAGCTTCTCGACCTGATCCATGTCGACAAGGTGCGTGTCGCGATCGACGCCATAGGACACCGGCTTGAACCAGCGGCCCGACATATTGACCGGCGAGCCATGGGTCAGATGGCCGCCGGCGGCGAGATCCAGCCCCATGAACACGTCCCCCGGCTGCATCAGCGCGAGAAACACCCCCTGATTCGCCTGGCTTCCGGAATTCGGCTGCACATTGGCGAAACGGCAGGCGAACAGCCGGCACGCGCGCTCGATCGCCAGTCTTTCGGCGATGTCGACATATTGGCAGCCGCCGTAATAGCGTCGGCCGGGATAGCCTTCGGCATATTTGTTGGTCATCACCGAGCCCTGCGCCTCCAGGACGGCGCGGGACACGATGTTTTCCGAGGCGATCAGTTCGATCTCGTCGCGCTGGCGGCCAAGCTCAAGCTCGATCGCCCGCGCGATCTGGGGATCGGCCGCGCTGAGCGGCGCCGAAAAGAACGAATTCGAGCGAATCCGCCCTTCGGCGGCGATCGGGGCAATATGTGTCATGGTGGGCCCTTGGATTCGCGGCGCCGGAACTTCCGATGCGCAGGAGACTCCGCGCCGGCTTTCGCTCGCATAGCACAGAGGCGCGCGGAAACGAAAGGCGGGCGTCGCGCCGACCGGCGACGGACGGGATCGCGCCGGCTGGCTTTAGGGGCGCAGGCGCCCTGTCCGCCCGGAAACGAGCCCACTCAATGCTTCATGAAGCGCCCCAGTATGCCGTAAAGGCAGCCCTTGAATAAGATGTAGAAGGCGAGGCCGAGATATCCGTAGGCGACGAGTTCGGCGAGTTG
>JBEKSH010000365.1:0-4310 GCA_049517235.1 Roseiarcus sp.
GGCCTCGTCTTTCACCGGGTGATCGCCGGCTTCATGGCCCAGACCGGCGATCCCAAGGGCACCGGCGAGGGCGGCTCCGATCTTCCCGACATTCCCGCCGAATTCACGCCGACTCCCTTCAAGCGGGGAACGCTGGGCATGGCGCGCGCCAGCGACCCCGATTCCGCCAATTCGCAATTCTTCATCTGCCTCGCCGACGCGCCGTTCCTGGACGGCAAATATACGGTGTTCGGCGAGGTGACGTCCGGCATGGATGTCGTGGACAAGATCAAGCAGGGCGACGAAGCCAACAATGGCGCGGTGACCAACCCGGACAGGATCGTGAAATTGCGTTTGGCCGCCAACCCCCGGTGAAACGGCGCGGCTTCGCCCTATATTCGGGATTGCTGAACAAAAGGAGCGCGTGATTCATGACTGAACAAGGCAACACCCTGACGCTTGAGACGACCAAAGGCCCGGTCGTCATTGAAATGCGGCCCGATCTCGCCCCGGGCCATGTCGCCCACATCAAGCGTCTGGTGTCCGAAGGCTTCTATGACGGGATTGTGTTCCATCGCGTCATCGACGGCTTCATGGCGCAGACCGGTTGCCCGCACGGCACAGGCGCGGGCGGCTCGCGATATCCCGACGTCAAGGCCGAGTTCAACGCCGAGCCGCATGTGCGCGGCACGGTGTCGATGGCGCGCGCCCAGAGCCCGGATTCGGCCAATTCCCAGTTCTTCATCTGCTTCGGCGACGCGAGATTTCTCGACAGGAAATACACCGCCTGGGGCAAAGTGGTCTCAGGGATGGAGAACGTCGACAAGATCAAGCGCGGCGAACCGGTGCGCGATCCCGACAAGATCGTGAAGGCGACCTTGAGCTGAAGGGCGGATCGCGCGGCGCCCGCACCGGCTCGTCCCCGCCCGCCTGCTGCGGGAGGGATAGGGATGGCGTCCGCGAGAGCCTCTAAGTCATGCGCGTCGACCTGTTCGATTTCCAATTGCCGCCCGAGCGCATCGCGCTTGGCCCCGCTGTCCCTCGCCAAGCGGCCCGCATGCTGGTCGTCGGCGCGGACGGCTTAGCCGCCGACCATCGTATCGCCGATCTGCCGGATTTCATTCGCCCCGGCGATGCGCTGGTGGTCAACGACACCAAGGTGATCGCGGCGCGACTCGATGGAATCCGCGTGCGCGGCGACGCCGTCGCGCATGTGGAGGCGACGCTGATCAAACGTGTCGACGAAAGCCGCTGGCGCGCCTTCGCGCGCCCCGCCAAGAAGCTCAAGCCGGGCGAGAGGATACGCTTTGGCGAGACCAGCGAAGGCATGGCCTGCCTGCTTGGCGCGCTTGACGCCGAGGTCGAGGAAAAAGGCGCCGACGGTGAAGTTCTGCTCGCCTTCGCGTTTCACGGCGCGGCGCTCGACGAGGCGATCGAGCGGCTCGGCGAAATGCCCTTGCCGCCCTATATCGCGGCGCGCCGCGCGCCGCGCCTGAGCGACAGGGCGGACTATCAGACGCTGTTCGCCGCCGAGCCGGGCGCGGTCGCGGCGCCGACGGCGGGGCTGCATTTCACGCCCGAGCTGGTGGCGCGCATTGCCTCGCGCGGCGCAAGCCTGCATAAAGTGACGCTGCATGTGGGCGCGGGCACCTTCTTGCCCGTCAAGGTCGACGACACGCAGAACCACGCGATGCACGCCGAATGGGGCCGGATCGACGCATCGACCGCCGCCGCATTGAACGAGGCGCGCGGGCGGGGCGGTCGGATCGTCGCCATCGGCACGACGAGCCTGCGGCTGCTCGAAAGCGCCGCCGATCCGGCGGGCCGCATCCGGCCTTTCGCGGGGGAAACGTCGATCTTCATCACGCCCGGCTATCGCTTTCGCGCGGTCGACATGCTGCTCACCAACTTCCATCTGCCGCGCTCGACCCTGTTCATGCTGGCGTGCGCCTTCAGCGGGCTGGAGCCGATCAAGCGCGCCTACGCGCATGCGATCGCGGCGGGCTATCGCTTTTACAGCTACGGCGACGCCTGTTTGCTGGCGCGCTCGGGCGGAACGACCTCGAAAGACGCCGGTGATTGACGCGTTCGCCTTCACGATCAACGCCACCGACGGGGCGGCGCGCACCGGCGAAATTTCGACTTCGCGCGGGATCGTCCGCACGCCGGCGTTCATGCCGGTGGGGACGGCGGCGACGGTCAAGGCGATGTATCCGGACGAGGTGCGCGCGCTGGGCTCCGATATTGTGCTGAGCAATACCTACCACCTGATGCTGAGGCCCGGCGCGGAGTGCATCGCGGCGCTTGGCGGCCTGCACAGGTTCATGAACTGGCCGCATCCGATCCTCACCGATTCAGGCGGGTTTCAGGTGATGTCGCTCGCCAGACTGCGCAAGATCAGCGAGCGCGGCGTGGTGTTCCAGTCGCATATCGACGGCGCGCGCCATGAGCTGACGCCTGAGCGCGCGATGGAGATCCAGCGTCTGCTCGGCTCCGACATCCAGATGCAGTTCGACGAATGCGTGCGCCTGCCCTGTTCGGACGAGGAAGCCGAGCGCGCCATGCGGCTCTCGCTGCGCTGGGCCGAGCGCTGCAGGTTGGCGTTCGGCGCGCAGCCGGGCCGGGCGGTTTTCGGTATCGTTCAGGGCGGTTCGGTCAAGACCCAGCGCGTGATCAGCGCGCGCGAGCTCGTCGAAATGGATTTCTCCGGCTATGCGATCGGCGGCCTGGCGGTCGGCGAGCCGCAGGCGGTGATGCTCGACATGATCGAGACCATCGCGCCGCATCTGCCGGCGGGCAAGCCGCGCTATCTGATGGGCGTGGGAACGCCCGACGATCTCCTGCAGAGCGTCGCACGCGGCGTCGACATGTTCGATTGCGTCATGCCGACGCGGGCGGGGCGCCACGGCTTGGTGTTTTCGCGGTTCGGGCGCATCAACCTGCGCAATGCGCGCCATGCCGACGACCCCCGCCCGATCGACGCCCGATCGAGCTGCGCGGCCGCGCGCGATTATTCGCGGGCCTATTGGCATCATCTGGTGAAGTCAGGCGAAATCCTCGCGATGATGGCGCTGACGGCGATCAATCTCACCTATTATCAGGAATTGATGGCCGGGATGCGCAAGGCGATCGGCGAGCGGCGGCTCGTCGATTTCATCGCCGAAACGAAAGCGGGCTGGTCGCGCGGCGAGGACCAGACATCTCCTTCTCCCGCTTTGCGGGAGAAAGGGCGGGGCGCCCGTCCCTTCAAACAAAAAGGCAAAGCGCCAGCGCCCGCTGAGCTTTGCCCCTTTTGCACCTGTCCTTGAATTGCGAAGCCGGCTTCCGTCGCATCGTCGTGCTCGCAGGCATTCCACCCTGCTCGTAAAACCGGTAAGACGCCCCGTCCTCCCACAGACTCGGCAACTACGCGACGCCAAAGAACTGGCGGCGACCTCCTTTACCCAACGGAGCAACGCTAGACGAAAAATTGTGCAATGTCACCATCCTATGAGGCGCCATGATGCAATTATTTGTCGCTGGCGCCGGACCCGGGCGTTGCGCGCCGCCGACGAGAGCGGAAGCGTCATGACGGCGGCTCGTTTCGGTCCATGAGCCCAAAATTTGGGCGCCTCGCTTTTTGAACTCTTCGGCGTCGCGCGGCCTTTCGTGGGCGATGGCGTTGGCGTAGAACGCTGCGCGAGATCGAGGACCAAGGAGCCGGCATGACCGCCATAGTGGATATTATCGCGAGGGAAATTCTCGACAGCCGCGGCAATCCCACCGTCGAAGTGGAGGTCGTTCTCGAAGACGGGTCGATGGGTCGCGCCGCCGTTCCCTCGGGCGCTTCGACGGGGGCGCATGAGGCGGTGGAGCTGCGCGACGGCGACAAGGCGCGCTACGGCGGCAAGGGCGTGCTCAAGGCGGTCGAGGCGGTCAATCGCGACATTTTCGAAGCGCTCTCCGGCCTCGAGGCCGAAGACCAGATTGCGATCGACGAGGCGATGATCGCGCTGGACGGCACGCCGAACAAATCCAGGCTCGGCGCCAACGCCATTCTCGGCGTCTCGTTGGCCCTCGCCAAGGCCGCCGCCGAGGCGTCCAGCCTGCCGCTCTATCGCTATGTCGGCGGGACGGCCGCGCGAGTCCTGCCGGTGCCGATGATGAACATCATCAACGGCGGCGTTCATGCCGACAACCCCATCGACTTTCAGGAATTCATGATCCTGCCAGTCGGCGCGCCTTCGCTGCGCGAAGCCGTGCGCTGGGGCGCGGAAATCTTTCACGCCCTGAAAGGCGCGCTCAAGAAGGCCGGACACAACACCAATGTCGGCGACGAAGGCGGCTTTGCG
>JBEKSH010000366.1:0-4299 GCA_049517235.1 Roseiarcus sp.
CAGGCTGATGAACCATGTCCTGCAAAAGCGCGGGCGGCGCGCGACCATCGTCGGCGCGACTTCCGGAGACACCGGGGCGGCGGCGATCGAGGCGTTCGGCGGCCTTTCGCAGACCGATGTGTTCATTCTGTATCCGCATGGCCGCGTGTCGGACGTGCAGCGCCGTCAAATGACGACGGTCGACAAGCCGAACGTCCACGCGATCGCCATTGAGGGAAATTTCGACGATTGCCAGGCCATTCTCAAGAGCCTGTTCAACGACCTGGGGTTTCGCGACGCACTGGCCTTATCGGGCGTCAATTCGATCAATTGGGCGCGCATCGCCGCGCAAATCGTCTATTATTTTACGAGCGCGGTCGCTTTGGGCGCGCCGCTGCGGCGCGTGTCCTTCACGGTGCCGACCGGCAATTTCGGCGACATTTTCGCCGGGTTTTGCGCCAAGCAAATGGGCCTGCCCGTCGGGCGGCTGGTGATTGCGACCAACGAGAACGATATTCTGGCGCGTGCGCTGGAGAGCGGCGTCTACAGGAAGCGCGGCGTCGTCGCGACGCAATCGCCGTCGATGGACATCCAGGTCTCGTCGAATTTCGAGCGCCTGCTGTTCGAAGCCTATCGCCGCGACGCCGCCGCGGTGCGCGGCTTGATGGCGGGCCTCGCGCAATCGGGCGAATTTTCGATCGCGCCGGGGCCGTTGCGATTCATCCGCGACGCGTTCGACGCGTTCTGCACGGACGAGGCGGGCTGCACGCGCGAAATGGCGCGCGTCTACCACGAAAACGGCTATGTGCTCGACCCCCACACCGCCGTCGCGGTCAACGCGGCGCGGCGCGCTCTTGCGCGCGATGGCGCGACGCCGATGATCGTTCTTTCCACGGCCCACCCCGCCAAATTCCCCGACGCGGTTGAGCGCGCGATCCATTTGCGCCCGCCTCTGCCGGCGCATCTGGCCGATTTGATGAGCCGCCAGGAGCGCTTTACACTTCTGCCGAACGACCGGGGCGCCGTCGAGCGATTCGTTCGTGAGCATGCGCGGGCCGGCTGATGAGCGTCGAAATCACCACCCTTCCCTCCGGCCTTCGCGTCGTCACCGACGCGATGCCGCATCTCAAGACGGCTTCGCTCGGCGTGCTCGTCGGCGCCGGATCGCGGCATGAGCGCGCGAACGAGCATGGATTGTCGCATCTGCTTGAACATATGGCGTTCAAGGGCACGCGCCGGCGCAGCGCGCGCGACATCGCCGAAGCGATCGAGAACGCGGGTGGCGATCTCAACGCGGAGACCGGCGTCGAGCAGACCGCCTATCTCGCGCGCGTTCTGGGAGAGGACGCCGAACTCGCGCTCGACATTCTCGCCGACATTCTCACCGACAGCGCGTTCGACGCCGCCGAACTGGAACGCGAGAAGGGCGTGATCCTGCAGGAGATCGGCGCGGTCGAGGACGCGCCCGACGATCTCGTTTTCGACCGGTTCACCTCGGCGGCCTGGCCCGGGCAGCCGATCGGGCGCCCAATTCTCGGCACGCCGGAGCGCGTCAACGCCTTCGACCGCGCGGCGATCGACGGTTACTTGCGCTGCCATTACCAGGCCGGCGCGACGATCATCGCCGGGGCCGGCGCCCTCGACCATGCGGAAATCGTGGATCTGAGCGCCAAGCGCTTCGAGGCCCTCGGCCGCCGGGAATCGCCGAGCGCGTCGCCGGCGTCCTATCGCGGCGGCGAAACAATGACGAAGAAGCCGCTCGGGCAGACCCATATCGTCGTCGGATTCGAAGGGCGCGCGGTGCACGCGCCGGACCATGACGCCGCGCATGTCTTCGCCGCGGCGGCGGGCGGCGGCATGTCCTCGCGGCTGTTTCAGGAAGTGCGCGAAAAGCGTGGACTCGCCTATTCGATCTACTCGTTTCATTGGGCCTATTCGGATGTCGGCCTGTTGGGATTTTACGCGGCGACGTCGCCCAGGGACGCCGGCGAATTGATGGGCGCGGCGCTCGATTGCCTGAGCGAGGCCGCCGCGACGCTCAGCGAAGAGGAAGTTCAGCGGGCCAAGGCGCAGATGAAAGTCTCGCTGCTGACCGCGCTCGAATCGTCGGGCGCGCGCGCGCAACAGATCGCGCGCCAGATGCTGATCTACGGACGCCCCCTCGGCACGCAAGAGATGATCGCACGCATCGAGAGACTCGATGTCGGCGATGTTCGCGCGGCGGGCGCCGCGATGCTGAGCTCCGCGCCGACCGTCGCGGCCGTCGGGCGCACCGGCAAAGTCATCGACCAGGCTCGCGTCGCCCGACGCCTGGCCGGAATTTGAGGGCGCGCCATGGCGCTGTTCCGCGTAACCCGAGCCGTCGATCCCGCTGCGCTGATTCGTGGCGGCGGGCTCTATCTGCGTCCGGCCCAGTGCGTCGACTATTTGTCCTGGTCTACCTTGAGAGAGTCCTGCCGGGTATTCCTGACCCCATGGGAGCCCACATGGCCAGCCGACGATCTGACGCGCGGCGCTTTCCGCCGCCGCTTGCGCCGTCAGGCCGACGAGATCGCGCGCGACGAGTCGTTCCCATTCCTGATTTTCCTGGAAGGCTCGAATATCCTGCTGGGCGGCCTCACGATCGGCGGCATCAGGCGCGGCGTCGCGCAAGCCGCCACGCTCGGCTATTGGATGGGCGCTCCCCATGCCGGCAAGGGCCATATGACGCGCGCCGTGGCCGTCGCCATCGCATTCGGATTTTCGACCTTGCGTCTCCATCGGATCGAGGCGGCCTGCATCCCCGACAACATCGCCTCGGCGACCCTGCTCGAACGCAACGGCTTTCAGCGCGAGGGCTTCGCCCGCGCCTATCTGTGCATCAACGGCGATTGGCGGGATCATTATTTGTTCGGCCTTCTGGAAAGCGACGCCGCGCGCCCCCGCGCGCCACGGGGACCGCACATTGGCTGATCGCGGCCTGTCCCCGAACCAGCCCGGCGCGGCTGAAGGCCCGGGCGCTCGCGGCGTGAAGGACGATCGCGAACTGTTGCGTCGCCTGCTGCGTGTCGCCGCGCTGCTGTTTTTCATCGGCGTCGGCTGGCAGCCGGCGTTCGCGGTGCAATCGATACGCGTCCCGATCGACGCCGACGCGATCGACCTGACCAGCGTCGTCGAACATTACAGCGCGCAGGGGGACCGCATTCAGGTCTCGACGGCGCCAGGCGCCGACGGCATCGTGCGCCGCATCGAAGTCAGCGCGCTGGAGGCGGGCGGCCAGCCCTCCTGGATCGTCTTCGCGCTGACCAACGATTCGGACGAGCAACTGGTGCGCCTGATCGTCGCGCCCCACTTCCGGCTCGTCGGCTCCGGCGTGCTGTGGCCCGATCTCGGCTCGAGCCGCATCACAACCATCACGGCCAGCCAGGGCGTCGCGCCGGAGCGGGACGACATGGTCGACGCCGACGTCTTCCGGCTGACGCTCGACCCCGGCACGACGGTCACCTACGTCGCCGAATTGCGGACGCCGAACCTGCCCCAAATCTATCTTTGGGAGCCGGACGCCTACAAGGAAAAGGCGACGAGCCTGACGCTCTACCAGGGGATCGTGATCGGCGTCGCCGGTCTGCTCGCCCTGTTTCTGACCACCGTTTTTGTCGTCAGGGGCGCGCTGATCTTCCCGGCCGCCGCCGCGCTGGCCTGGACCGTGCTGGCTTACGTATGCATCGACTTCGGCTTCTGGCGCAAGATTTTCGGCTTCGAAGACGAGGCCGAGCGCATCTGGCGCGCCGGCGTCGAGGCGACGCTCGCCGCGACGCTGATCATTTTCCTGTTCGCCTATCTCAATCTGCGGCGCTGGCACGTGCGCTATTCGCATATCGCCGCCGTCTGGCTGTCGCTGATGGCCGCGGTCGTGGCCCTGTCGATCTACAACGCGCCGATCGCCGCCGGCGTCGCCCGCATATCGATCGCCACGGTCGCCGGCATCGGCTTCATTCTCGTGCTCAACCTGGCGACGCGCGGCTCCGATCGCGCCGTCATGCTGATTCCGACCTGGTTCCTGCTGCTGGTCTGGGTGTTCGGCGCGGGCTTCACGGTGACGGGCGCGTTGACCAACGACCTGGCTTCGCCCGGGCTGATCGGCGGGCTGGTGCTGATCGTCATGCTGATCGGCTTCACCGTCATGCAGAACGCCTTTTCTGGATCGGGCGTCGCAAGTTTCCGCGGCCTCGACTCCCAGCGCCGCGCTTTGGCGATGACCGGCTGCGGCGACGCGATATTCGATTGGAACGTCGACCAGGACCAGATCTTTGTGAGTTCGGAGATCGAGGCCCAGCTTGG
>JBEKSH010000367.1:0-4293 GCA_049517235.1 Roseiarcus sp.
GTTCCAAGATTGGATCAATAGCGCCGTCGACGGGCAGACTGCCGGATTGTCGTTGACGTAGTTAACCGCGGCGCGATGCTCGTTGTCGCGCCAGGCGTCCCATCGAATCGCGCCCGAAACGATTCGACTTGACGCCGTCGCGCCAGCGCCGATCGCCGAGGAGCCTGCGGCCGTGGCGCCCACCTGGATCAGTCTGCGCCTGGAGATCATGAAGCTCCGTTTCTCGCGGCTCTGATCGACAACGCTGCGAGCCCTTGCGAATCCATCGTCGCCCGTCCGTATGCATCGTGAGCCCGTCATCGCCGCGCCGCGATCTTCGGTTGCGGCGCGGGGACGATAAACGGAGCGTATCGGCCGCTTGCCTCGGGGCGGCCCGCCGCGGCTCCGGATCGCGGGCTCTCGCCCTCGCCAATGAAGGACATCATTTCCGGCAGGCAGATGCGCTCCAGATCGAACCGATCGAGCACGGTCTGGCGCGCGCGGGCCCGCATCGCATCGAATCGACGGGGATGCTCGATCGCTTCGATCACGCGGTCGGCAAGCGCGCGGCTATCGAAGAAAGGCGTCAGGATTCCATTCTCGCCATCGATGACCTCGCGCACAGGGGCGGTGTCCGATCCGATCACCAGGCATCCCGCGCTCAGCGCCTCAAGCAAAGACCATGACAGGACGAACGGATAGGTGAAATAGATATGCGCCGACGAAATCTGCAAAGCGCCGAGGTAGTCGCGATAGGGCAACGACCCCGTGAAATGCAGCCGCTCCTTATCGATCTGGTCGCCAACTTCGGCGAGGAACAATGACTTCCACGTTGTTTGCGCCGGCGGCGCCGCTCCGTAGGATACGCCGTCGCCGCCGATCGCCAGGAATTGTGCGTTCGGCCGCCTGGCCATGATCTGCGGGAGAGCGCGCATGAAGATGTGATAGCCGCGCAGCGGTTCGAGATTGCGCGCGACGAACGTCACCACCTCGTCCGAACGCCGCAGTTTCCGACCGGACGCCAGGCGAAGCGCCGCGTTCGGCGCGGGCTTGACATGGTTGACGTCGACGCCCTCGTGGATCACCCGGATCTTGTGCTGGAATTCATCGGGAAATGTTGAACGTTGCCAGGCGGTCGGCGATATGCCGCAATCGCTTTCCGCCAAGGCGAGCAGGGTCGATGCGTTCTTCAAGTGCAGCGCGACGTGCCCGTCGGCGCCGGTTTGCGGAAACTCCGGATCGAAGCCGACGTCGCGGCCGGTCCTTCCGTAGAAGAATTCGCAGTAGAGGAGGATGCGCGCCCGCGGGAAGATGGTCCGCAGGGGCAGGGTTTCTCCCCAGCCCGGATGGGCCATGATCACATCCGGGGCGAATCCCGAGGCGGTCAAAGAGGACAAAGCGTAAAGAACCTGCTCGGCGCGACGACACTCCAGGTCGAAGCGCCGCGCGAACGGATGCGTCGCCGAGACGTCGCCGTCGGCTAGGCCGTATTTGAGGGTTGTGGCGCCCGTCAAATCGCGCGCCGTTGCGGCCGCCACCGCGACGACCCGAACCCGCGGGTCGCGGGCCAGCGCCGTCGCGACGTGTCGATATTGCGCCGGAAAATTGTTGTGAACGAACAGCACGTTCATCGTGCGACGCCATTGCCGGCCGCGCGACAATATTTGCCGACGCGGTGAAGTTCACGGCTCGAACCGGGGTCTTGCGAGCGGCAGGGCGCAATCCTCGATCGTTGGCGACGGCCGCCACGGCGCCGAAATTCGTCCAACAACGCCGCGTTCCCAGAGATGCGGCCCGCGGCGCGCCCAAGTCTCATCCGGCCCCCCCCTTGGTTCTGTTTAGCGCTGCGCCCCGACAACCGGCAAGCCAGTTGTACGCGATCGGCGCGAAATGTCTGGCGAATCGCGGCGATCTCACGGATTGCGCTTAACGTTGGGTCAACCGATCTTGTCGGATTGAAAACTCGCGCGAACAAGCCTGGTCTTGTGCGAGTCATAGCCATGCAGGCAGCGGATTTTCCAATGGCGGGCGATTGACGCGCGGCCCGATATCGCGGACGGGCCAAGCCAGGGCGGAAAACGGATTGGGATCGAGCCCGAGAATTGGGCTGTAATAGGGGTCGGCCGCCAGAACGCTGCCCCACTTGGCGCGAAGATTTCGCAGCTCGCGTTCGAGGCGCGGCCGGCGGTCCAGGCTGTGGTCGAGGCCGCGGCTCGCCGACTCGCGATGCATCAACTTGGCGTGGGGCGTGAAGACGATGCGCCGCTTGCGCGCGCGCAGCTTGAGGCAATAGTCGACGTCATTGAAGTTCACGGGAAAATGCGCCTCGTCCATGCCGCCGACCTCGAGATAGTCCCGCCGCCTCGTCATCAGGCACGCCGCGGTCACGGCGCTGCATTCATGCGCGACGCGCAGCAGATCGCCGTAGCCGGCGTCGCCGTCGATCCGGTCCCTGAAGGCGTGCGCGGCCTCGAACTTCGGGCCGAGCACCACGCCGCCGTGCTGGACGACGCCACTCGGCCAAAGCAGCAGCGCGCCCACGGCCCCGACATCGCCTTCTGCGATCCGGCTCAGCATTTCGTCAAGCCAAAGATGGTCCAGAGCGCTGACGTCGTCGTTGAGAAGGCACAGAATCTCACCTCCCGCGGCTTCCGCGGCGCGGTTGTTCAGCCGGGCGAAATTGAAAGCGCCGGGAACGCGCAGGATCGTCGCGATTCGTTTGTCTATCGCGCTCAAATAGTCCAGCGTGTCTGGGTCCGAGGATTCGTTGTCCACGACGATGATCTCGGCATTGCGCCGTTCGACGGCCGGACGAATCGAATCGATGCAGCCTTCCAGCAGCTGGCGTTGATTGCGCGTCGGTATGATGATCGTGGTGCGCAGCGGTTCGATCGACCTGGCGACGCGCACCGCGGGAAACGCCCCGCCGCGGCAGGTCGTGACCGATGCGCCCACCCCTTTGCGCCGCAAGAACGCGCGGCTGGCGTTGGCCAGGTCTTGCGCGGCCGCGTCTCTGTCGAAGGATGGCAGCGTCCCAAGCGGGACCGGGAGATGCACGATGTCGAGCGGCGAATTCGCCTTGCCGTCGAGAAGGGAATTGAACAGACGGTATAGATTGGAAACTTCGCCCGGTGGCGCGTGCAACGCCGCGGCGCGGCGCAGCGCGAACAGGTAGGCGCAATATCCCTGCTCCAGCGTCCGCTCGTAGTCGAAAGATGAAAAGGCGAGCGGCCAGGTCGATCCGGCCGCGCTCTGGACGTCAAGGTCGCCGTAGACGGCGCGCGCCTCGCCAAATTGTTGAAACGCGCCGGCGATGCGCTGCAGCGCGGAGGGCGCCAACACGGTTCCGCTGAGCGTGAACAGAACGAAATCGCATTCTGCGCCGTCGCCTCGAAGGAAGCCCTGAAGGTCCGCGTCGCGGAATCCGGTTGGTTCGGCAGTCGGCGGGAGGGACGCCGCGATCCAATGCGCAGGCGTCTGTTCGTTCAGACTCGCGAGCGTTTCGTCCATCGCGCCCGCGCCGACCGCAATCACCGCGCCGCGCAGCGCGCCTAACGGGCCGGGCGCGACCGGGAGGCGCCCGCGCCAGCCCTGATAGTCCGACATCGGCGTCGACAATGGCATGAGCTGGTTGAACAATTCGGCCCTTGTGCGGTTCGCTTCGGACGCGCCGCCGGCGAGCAGCGTTTCGCTGAGACCATTGGCGAACGCCAGAAAGGCGAGAGGGCTTCCATCCAGACTGTTGTCCTTTTCATCGATCGCTTGCAGCTGATGCACGGCGCCGTCGGCAAACCGCTCCGGCAGGTGAAAATCGAAGGCGCCTACGGCGCGCGCCCCCTCGTCGGATGCGCCGGCGTGGCTCCAGGCGGAGGCCCGGACGCGGGCGACCAGAATCCCGTCGACGAGAATATCGGCGCTCGCGAGCTCCTTGCTGCCGGCGATCCAGCCCGAGAACCGCAAACCGCCGAGCCAGCGCACGCCTCCCGGCGTGGAGGATGGCGCCTTCGGCGCGAACGGCTGGTCGAGCGCGATGGGGCGGCCGATCGAGTCACGCAGATTCGCCACCCGCGCCTCGACAATGGAACTGTCGCTTAACGCTCCCTCCGAAAGCGAAAAGGAAAATCCGAAGCAACCGTCTCCGATCCGCGCGGCGGCCAGCTCGTGAACATAGGCGTCGGCCCTGACGACCTTGATCGGATAGCCGTCGACAAGGATATCGACCACGAATTTGCGCGCTGGATCGCTTTCATTCACGACGTATCCTGAAAACGTCCTTGGTCCGGTGCGGCGGAACGCCGTTCGCAATCCGGCGTC